>CAXUIR010000026.1:0-13367 GCA_964251005.1 uncultured Acetobacteraceae bacterium
GGGACCGCAACGGCGGCTTCTCGCGCGCCGACCCGGCGGCGCTGGTGCTGCCGCCGATCATGGACCCGATTTACGGCTACGCCGCGGTGAACGTGGAGAGCCAGTCGCGCGACCAGCATTCCCTGCTGAACTGGACGCGCACGATGCTGGCGGTGCGCGGCCAGCACCGCGCGTTCGGCCGCGGCACGCAGCGCTTCCTCTACCCTGCCAACCGGCGGATCCTCGCGTACCTGCGCGAGCACGAGGACGGCGACGCGACGGAGACCCTGCTGTGCGTCAGCAACCTGTCGCGCACGGCGCAGGCCGTCGAACTCGACCTCTCCGCGTTCACCGGACGCACGCCGATCGACATCGTCGGCGGCGCCAGCTTTCCGCGCATCGGCCAGCTGAACTACTTGCTGACGTTGCCTCCCTACGCGTTCTACTGGTTCATGCTGGCGACGGAAGCCGCCTTGTCCGAGAACGCGCAGATACCGGCACCTCTGCCGGAATACGCGACGATCGTGCTGCGCCGTGAGGTTGAGGAAGTGCTGCAACCCACCGGACGCGCGATCTTGGAACGCGAGGCCTTGCCTGCGTACCTGCAGAAACGGCGGTGGTTCGCCTCGAAGGGCGAGCGGCTGGACGGTGTGCGGCTGGGCTACGCGGTGAAGCTCGGCGACGGCCTGCAGGCAACGTTGCTGTGCGAGGTGGAAGCCATCATCGGTGACCGCGTCGAGAGCTACGCGTTGCCGCTGGGCCTGGTGCGCGACGACCAGGCGAGTGCGCTGGCGCAGCAATTGGCGCTGACGCGCGTGCGACGCTCCGCCAACGTCGGCTACCTGACGGATGCGTTCGCGCTGGACTCGTTCACCCGCAACATCATCGATGCGTTGCGCGCAGAGCGCACGCTGAGCTTCGCCAACGGCAAGCTGGTGTTCCGCAAAGGCGCGTTGCTGGACGAGGTGGCGCTGACCGACGACGTGCCGATACAGCGGCTGTCCGCAGAACAGTCCAACAGTTCGCTGATCGTCGACGAGAAGCTGGTGTTGAAGGTGGTCCGCAAGGTGCTGGCGGGACGCCATCCCGAAGCGGAGATGACCGGCTACCTGACCGAGCGCGGCTTCGCCAACATAGCCCCGTTGATGGGCGAAGTGGTGCGCTTTGATGATCACGGGGTGCCGCACACCGTGATGCTGGCGCAGGGTTACGTGCGCAACCAGGGCGACGCCTGGGCGTGGACGCTCGACTACCTCAAGCGCGTATCGTCGGAGATCGCGTCCGAGGAAGACGCCGGTGCGTTCGAGGATGCGCTGAGCGGCTACCTTGCACTCGCCAGCGCGATCGGCCGCCGCCTCGCCGAGATGCACGCGGTGTTGTCCAGCGACACGGATCAGGACGCGTTCAAGCCGGAGCAGGCCGACGCCGTCGCGGTGAACGGTTGGGCGGAAGGCGTGGTCGAGCAGATCGACCTGGCGGTCCAGGCGTGCGCTCGGGTGACCGAGTGGCCGGATGAGGCAGCCAAGCGGCAGGCGGCAGAGTTCACGGCACATGCGGATCAGCTGCGTGCGGCGGCCTGGCGCCTGTCCGCTTCGGCTGCCGGGTTCGCGCTGCAGACGCGGGTGCATGGCGACTTCCACCTCGGGCAGGTGCTGGTGACGCCGGGCGACGCGACGCTGATCGACTTCGAAGGTGAGCCGGCGAAGACGATGGAGCAGCGGCGCGCGAAGTCCTCGCCGTTGCGTGACGTGGCGGGCCTGCTCCGCTCGTTCGACTACGCCGCGGCCAGCGCGCTGGCGATACGCATGCCTGGGTCCGGACAGGTTGCCGAACGGCAGGAAAACCTGGTGGCGTTGTTCCGCAGTTCCGCCAGCCGCGCGTTCCTCGCCTGCTACAGAAGCGTGCTGCACGCCACGCCGGCGCCGTGGGTGCAGCCGCAGGCCGAACAGACGCTGCGCGACTTGTTCCTGTTGGAAAAGGCGGCGTACGAGGTGCGTTACGAAGCGGCCAACCGTCCGAGCTGGATCGGCATACCGCTGGCCGGGCTGTCCCGCGTCGCGTCACGCCTGCTTGCAGAAAGTCCGGAACATGTCTGACGTGATGCAGGATACGGGCGTGCCCGACCAGGCGGCGATCGACGCCATCGCGCAGGCGCGACACGGCGATCCGTTTGCCGTGCTCGGTCCGCATCGGGTCGAGGGCGGTGTTGCCGTGCGCGCGTTCGTGCCGGGCGCCGACAGGGTGGAGGTGCTGGCGCGCGACTCCGGGCAGGTACTGGCGCGGCTTGAGCGCGTCGACCGCGCCGGGTTCTGGAGCGGCATGATGCGGCAGGATGTGCCGTATCGTTTTCGCGAAGTGTTCGGCGCATCGGTGATCGAGTGCGAAGACCCCTACAGCTTTGCACCCCTGCTCGGTGAGGTGGACATCTACCTGCTGGCGGAAGGACGCCATCGTGATTTCGCCCGGGTTTTAGGCGCGCACGCCGTTACCATCGACGGCGTGAACGGGGTGCGGTTTGCCGTCTGGGCGCCGAACGCGCTCAGGGTTTCCGTTGTCGGCAGCTTCAACCTTTGGGACGGGCGGCGGCACCCAATGCGCCATCGCCACGGCCCCGGCGTGTGGGAACTGTTTATCCCGCGCCTGGCACCCGGCGCGGTGTATAAGTACGAGATCACCGGACCGGACGGCACGGTTTTGCCGTTGAAGGCCGATCCGGTCGCCCAGGCGACCGAGCGCCCGCCGGCAACCGGCTCGGTCGTGCCGGAGCCCTGGCAGCACGATTGGGAAGATGCGGCCTGGATGGCGTCGCGTGCGGCGCGGCAGCGCGTGGACGCACCGATGTCGGCTTACGAGATGCATGCGATGTCGTGGCTGCCGGAGTCGGGCCAGGCGGACTTCACCTGGGACGACCTGGCCGACAGGCTGATACCCTACCTTCAGCGCATGGGGTTCACGCATGTGGAACTCATGCCGATCATGGAGCACCCGTTCGGCGGTTCGTGGGGTTACCAGCCGCTCGGGCAGTTCGCGCCGACGGCACGGCTTGGCGCACCGGAGGGTTTCGCACGCTTCGTCGATCGCTGCCACGGGGCGGAGATTGGCGTGATCCTCGACTGGGTGCCGGCGCATTTCCCGACCGACGCGCACGGCCTCGCCCGGTTCGACGGGACTGCGCTGTACGAGCATCAGGATCCGCGCGAGGGGTTTCATCGCGACTGGAACACGTACATCTACAACCACGGCCGCAACGAAGTGCGTTCCTTCCTGATCGGCAGCGCGTTGCTGTGGCTCGAACGCTACCACGTGGACGGGCTGCGGGTGGATGCGGTGGCGTCCATGCTGTATCGCGACTATAGCCGGCCCGCAGGAGAGTGGGTGCCGAACCAGTATGGCGGACGCGAGAACCTGGAGGCGATCGGCTTTTTCCATGAGTTGTCGCGGGCGTTGCTGGATCGCGTTCCAGGGGCGGTTCTGATCGCCGAAGAGTCGACGGCGTTTCCCGCCGTCTCGCGCCCTGTCGAAGACGGTGGCCTAGGTTTCAACTACAAATGGAACATGGGCTGGATGCACGACTCGCTGCACTACATCGAGGAGCAGCCTGTCTATCGCCGCTGGCACCACGGCCAGATCACCTTCGGCTTGGTCTACGCCTTTTCGGAGAACTTCGTCCTGCCGATCTCACACGACGAGGTCGTCTACGGTAAGGGATCGCTGATCGGCAAGATGCCGGGAGACCACTGGCAACGCTTTGCCAATTTGCGCGCCTATCTGGGTTTCATGTGGACGCATCCCGGCAAGAAGCTTCTCTTCATGGGAAGCGAGTTCGCGCAGTTGCGCGAGTGGAACCACGACGCGGGGCTTGACTGGTTTCTGCTCGACAAGCCGGAGCATCGGGGCGTACAGCTGCTGCTGAGCGATTTGAACGCCGCGTATCGCAACGTGCATGCCCTGCACCGGCGCGATACCGAGCCGGGCGGGTTCCGCTGGGTTGTGATGGACGATGCCGACCAGAGCGTGTTCGCCTACCTCCGGATCGGAAGCGAGGGCGATGCGCCGGTGCTCGTCGTATGCAACTTCACGCCGCTGCCTCGGTTCGGCTATCGCGTCGGCGTGCCCTCTGGCGGCGCTTGGGAGGAAGTGGTGAATACGGACGCTGAGGCGTATGGCGGGTCGAACCTGGGCAACGCTGGACGTGTCCGGGCCGAGGATGTGGCCAGCCACGACCTGCCCGCTTGCTTGTCGCTGACGTTGCCGCCTCTGGCAGTCATCATCCTGCGCCCATGTCAGGTTTAGTCGGCGTGTCGGTAGACGGTCTCGTCCTCAGCGACTATCGGTTTGGTCCGCGACTGCTAGACGGCGGACGAGCTGAGTTCACGATCTGGGCGCCGTCGGTGGCGTCCATGTCGTTGCGGGTCGACGGAAGTTTGCTGCCGATGCGGGCGCGGGACGGTGGATGGTTTGACCTGACAGCGACGGCGCAGGCTGGATCAGCGTATCAGTTCAAGTTGCCGGACGGCACGAATGTGCCTGACCCTGCCTCACGCGCACAACGCGCCGACGTGCATGGCGAAAGCCTGATCGTCAATCCGTCTTCCTACCGTTGGGGTAACGATTTGTGGTGTAACCGGCCCTGGCATGAGGCGGTCATCTACGAGCTGCATCCTGGCGCGTTTGGCGGCTTCACGGGTATCGTCGAACACCTCGACAGGCTGGCGGAGCTTGGCGTCACGGCGATCGAGCTCATGCCGATCGCGGACTTTCCGGGACGCCACAACTGGGGCTATGACGGGGTGCTGCCGTATGCACCCGACAGCGCCTACGGCTCACCTGACGAGCTCAAGGCGCTGGTGGATGCTGCTCACGGCAAGGGCCTGATGGTGTTCCTTGACGTGGTGTACAATCATTTCGGGCCGGACGGCGCCTACTTGCATGCCTACGCGAAGTCGTTTTTCGACGACGGCGTGCACACGCCCTGGGGCGCGGCGATCGACTTCAAGCGACCTGAAGTGTGCGCGTTCTTCGTTCAGAACGCGTTGATGTGGGTGAACGAGTACCGCTTCGACGGTTTGCGGTTCGACGCCGTGCATGCGATCTCGCCGGCGGATTTCCTGCCCAGGCTGGCGCGCGCGATACGCGCAGGTGCCAACCGTGACGTGCATCTGGTGCTCGAGCACGAGGGCAACCGCTCATCTCTTCTGCACGGACCTCGCGAGAACCTGTTTGACGCTCAGTGGGCAGACGACTGGCATCATTGCCTGCACGTGCTGCTGACCGGCGAGCGTGAAGGCTACTACGAGAGCTTTCAGACTCCGGCCGCGCAGCTCGCGCGTGCGATGCACGAAGGGTTCGTGTTTCAGGGCGAGGTGTCGCCGCACCACGGGACGCCGCGCGGCGAGCCGTCGGGTGACCTGCCGCCAACCGCGTTCGTGGTGTGCCTGCAGAACCACGACCAGATCGGCAACCGCGCGATGGGCGAACGGCTCAGCGTGCTTGCAGACCCGCGGTCGCTGGCCGCCGCGACCGTCCTTCTTCTTCTCTCGCCCAGCATCCCGTTGGTGTTCATGGGCGACGAGTGTGGCTCCCGCAGGCCGTTCCTGTTCTTTACCGATCACAACGCGGAACTGGCTGAGCTGGTGCGGGAGGGTCGCCGGCGCGAGTTTGCCCATTTCGCGGCGTTCCAGGACGAGGCACGTCGCGCCTCCATCCCGGATCCGAACGCCGCCTCCACCTTCGAGGCGTCGGTGCCGGATTTCGACGCAGCGGGATCCACAGACAGCCGATCGACGTCGCGGCTGTATCGTGAGTTGCTGGCGATACGGAGGGACCACGTCGTTCCCGGCATTCCCGGGTGCAAGAGCTTGGGCGCCGAGGCGATCGGAGACCACGCGGTGCATGGTCGGTGGGTGCTCGGCAACGGGACGATCCTGACCCTTGCGGCAAATTTCGGGGCGGATGCCGTGGCACTTCCCACGCTGCAAGGCCGGGAGGTCTTCAGCACGGACGTGCAGGAGCCTGGGCGCCTGGCTGCGCGGAGCGCGTTGGCGATGCTGGCCAACACGAGATGAGCGACACCGCGCTGCGCGAGCTGGCGTCTGCAGCAGGCGTGGCGTCGTCGTGGAAAGACGTGTTCGGTGCGACACACGAGGTGACGGTCGAGACCTTGCGCGCCGTGCTGGCGGCTCTGGCCTATCCGGCTGACACCCAGGCTGACGTGACGAGCAGTTTGGCGAAGATACGCAGTTCGGACGGCGACATGCCGCCCTTGGTGACCGCGGAACGCGGCGCGGCGATACCGCTGCCAGGTGGTACGTCCTCCTACCGCTTGGAGCTGGAAGACGGACGCATGTTCGAGGGCGATGCGCGGCGAGACGCCGGCCGTACCGAACTGCCGGCCATCTTGGAGTGCGGTTACCACCGGCTCACGACCGAACTCGGTGAGACGCTTGTTGGCGTTGCACCTCGCACCTGCTTCACCGCAGGCGACGCGTTGCGCAGAGTGAAAGGTTGGGGACTTGCGGTGCAGCTCTACGCGCTACGCGGCAAGGCCGATGCGGGCGTAGGCGACTTTGCGGCGTTGGCCGACTTCGCCGGCCCGGCAGCGCGGTGCGGCGCCGACGCGATCGGGCTGTCGCCGGTGCATGCGCAGTTCAGCGCGGATCCAGACAGGTTCAGCCCGTACGCGCCATCGAGCCGGACGGCGTTGAACGTTTTGCACGCGCATGTCGACACGCCGAACCCGGCCTTGGCGCGCGGCGACCTCGTGGAGTGGCCGGAGGTTTCGCGTTTTCGTCTGGCGGAACTGCGACGCATGTTCGCGGCCATGCGCGATGATGCGGCCGAGGCGGCCGCGTTCGCCGACTTCAGCGCGCGGCATGGCCAGCGGCTGCGTGCGCACGCGATCTTCGAAGCGTTGCACGCGCATTTCTTCGCGCGGTCGCCGGCGGACTGGCACTGGCGGAACTGGCCTGCGGAGTTCCGCGCCCCGCACTCGGACGCCGTGTCCGCGTTTGCCGAGGCCAACGCTGATGACGTCGGTTTTCACGCGTGGATGCAATTCCACGCCGATCGTGGGCTGGAGCAGGCGCAACGGGCGTGCCGCGACGCCGGCATGGCGATCGGTCTCGTCAGCGACCTTGCAGTCGGCACCGACTCGGGCGGCAGCCAATGCTGGAGCAGGCAGAACGACACCTTGCTCGGCCTCACCGTGGGCGCCCCACCCGACCTGTTGCAGCGTAACGGCCAGAACTGGGGTTTGACGGCGTTCTCGCCGACCGGGCTGCGTGCGAGCGGGTACCTCACCTACCGCGAGATGCTGCAGGCGGCGATGGCGCATGCCGGTGGCGTGCGCATAGACCATGCGATGGGTCTGAACCGGCTCTGGGTCATTCCGGACGGGGCGTCCGGCGCGCAGGGCGCCTACCTGTCATTCCCGGAAACCGATCTGTTGCGCCTCATCAAGCTCGAGTCGCTTCGTCATCGCGCCATCGTGCTGGCCGAGGACCTCGGGACCGTGCCTGAAGGATTTCAGGATCGGCTGCGCGATGCCGGCATCGACGGCATGCGCGTGCTGTGGTTCGAACGCGACGAGGCACAGCATTTCGTGCCGCCCGCGGCGTGGACGCCCCGCGCGGTTGCCATGACCAGCACCCACGATCTGGCGACGCTGGCCGGCTGGTGGTCGGGGCGCGACATCGAGTGGCGCACCGATTTGCACCTGGTGGCCGACCACGATGCTGCGATCGCGGAACGCGAGGCTGACCGGGAGGCAATCTGGTCCAGTCTGTGCCAATCCGGTGCGGCCGACGGCGAACGTCCTGCATCCGACGTGCCGGCCCGCTTCGTCGACGCGGCGTGCGCGTATGTCGGTCGAAGCGCCTGTGAGTTGGTAATGCTGCCGATCGAGGATGCGCTGGGTTTGCCGGAGCAGCCGAACCTGCCTGGCACGTTGCACGAACATCCGAACTGGCGGCGCCGGCTGCCTGCGACGGTGGACAAGGTTCTCGAGGAGCATGCGACACGGCAGCGCCTGGCCGCTTTGGACTCTAACCGAGGCCAGTGACGCGCCGCTTGCCGAGCGCACCACCTCGTCAGCACTGGATAGAGGCGGCCGTCTCCGGTTGTCTTTTCAAGAAAGGACGCCGTGCTTCCTTCGTCCTACCAGCGGTTCTGGCGCTTGACCCTCGACGTCCGGCAGGGAAGGCAAGGCCTTCTTTTCTGAAGAAAAGAAGCAAACGACTTTTGGTCCTGCTGTCGCGGAGTTTCCTACAGCGCGCGTCAACGGAAACAAAAGTTTTTTGGTTCTTTTTTTCAAAAAAGAACCGCTTGCTTCGCCTGTCACCGGTCAAAACCTGAGACGGTTGGTATGACAACCCGCCGGCGCGCTGCACACCAGCCAACGGAGAGCCGCCACGTGAACCCCAAGCCTTTGACCGCCACGGCGCGATTGCAGTTCCACAAGGACTACACCTTGGACGACGGCGCTGCGCTGGTGCCGTATCTGTCCGAGCTCGGCATTAGTCATCTCTACGCATCGCCGATCTTCCGGGCGCGTGCGGGCTCCACCCACGGCTACGACATCGTCAGCCACACCGAGATCAACCCGGAACTCGGTGGCATGGCGGCGCTGCAGCGGCTGGTGGCGGCGTTGCGCGCCCACGGGATGGGTCTGATCCTGGACATCGTGCCGAACCACATGGGTGTCGGCGGGGCGGACAACGCGTGGTGGCTCGACGTGCTGGAATGGGGGCGTGCCAGCCCCTACGCAGAGTTCTTCGACATCGACTGGGATCCGCCTGATTCGACGTTGCGCGGCCGGATGCTGGCGCCGTTCCTGGGCGAGGCGTACGGACGGGTCCTCGAGGAGAACCAGCTCCATCTCTGTTTCGATCCGGCAGACGGGCGCCTGTTCGTCGACTACTTCGGCAACCGCTTCCCCATTAGCCCGCGTGACTACCCGGCGATCCTGCTGACCGAAGGCGGTCCGTTGGAGAACGTCGCGCGCGCGTTCGCAGACCTGCCGACGGAACGCGACGCGATGCGCGAGGCGGCGGCAGCCGGACGCGAGGAGTTGCGTCGGCCCGACTACGCGCAGGCGATCGCGGAAGCGCTGCGTGTGTACGACGCGTCGACGGAGGTCGGCCGCGACCACCTGCATCGTTTGCTGGACAGGCAGAACTTCCGCCTTGCCTGGTGGCGGGCTGCGTCCGACGAGATCAACTGGCGGCGTTTCTTCGACGTCAACAGCCTGGCGGGGTTGCGGGTGGAGAACCCGACCGTGTTCGAGGCGACGCACGCGACGGTTTTCGGGCTGTACGCGGAAGGTCTGATCGACGGCCTGCGCATCGACCACGTGGACGGGCTTGCCGACCCGCGCGGCTACTGCCGCAAGCTGCGCCGGCGCATGCAGAGCCTCGGCGCACAACGCCCAGCCGGGCTGCCGGAGGGGCCGCCGGTGATCTGGGTGGAGAAGATCCTGGCCACGCACGAGCGCCTGGCGACCGACTGGCTGATCGACGGCACCACCGGCTACGACTTCATGAACGACGTTGCTGGCGTGCTGCACGATCCGGCTGGCGAAGCGGAGATCACTCGCATCTGGACGGAGGCGACCGGGCGCACCGGCGTGTTTGAGGAGGAGGTGATCCCGGCGCGCCGGCAGATATTGCGCGAGAGCCTGTCGAGCGAGTTGTACGCGACCTCAGTGGCGCTGCACCGCATCGCCCGCCGCGACCTCGTCACGCGCGACTACACGCTGACGGCGATCGGACGCACGTTGACCGAGCTGCTCGCGCATTTCAGGGTCTATCGCATCTATGCCGGTCCGGGCGGGATGGGCGAGGCGGACACCCATGCGATGGATTGGGCGCTGGCGGGTGCGCGGCGCACGGTGCGCGCGACTGACCGCGGCTTGCTGGAGCTGGTCGCCGGCTGGCTGTCCGGCACCGACCTGCGGCACCTGCCGGCCGGCAGCCGCAGGCAGGAGCGGTTGAGGGCGATGGTGCGCTTCCAGCAATTGTCGTCGCCGACCGCGGCGAAGTCGGTGGAGGACACCTCGTTCTACCGTTACGGCCGACTGATCAGCCGTAACGAGGTCGGCAGCGAGCCGTCGCAGTTCGCCCTCTCGCCACAGGCCTGGCACGCTGCAGCCAAGCTGCGTGCGCAGCGCCTGCCGCGCGCGCTGCTGACGACGGCCACCCACGACCACAAGCGGGGCGAGGACACGCGCGCGCGCCTGGCCGTGCTCAGCGAAGTGCCGGCAGAGTGGGACGCGGTGCTGCAACGCTGGATGCGCCTGAACGCGCCGCTGAAGCGCGACCTGGGTGGGCCTGCGCCGGACGCGACCGACGAGGTGATCCTCTACGAGACGCTGCTCGGTGCCTGGCCGTTGGACCTCGACCCGGGCGATCGGGACGGCGTCGCGGCCTTGGCCGAGCGCGTGGCTGCCTGGCAGCAGAAGGCGCTGCGCGAGGCGAAGCGGCATTCCGGCTGGGCGGTGCCGAACGAGGCTTACGAGCAGGCAGCCCGGGATTTCCTGGCCGGCGTGCTGGACCATGACCGGCCGGCCCGCGTGGTGGCAGAGATCGCCGAGTTTGCGCAGCGTCTGGCCTTGCCGGGAGCGTTGAACAGCCTTTCGCAGCTGCTGCTGCGGCTGACGGCGCCCGGCGTGCCGGACCTCTACCAGGGCACCGAGTTTTGGGACTTCTCCCTGGTCGATCCGGACAACCGCCGTCCGGTGGACTACGCGGCGCGGCAGGCCGCGTTGCGGACAGGCGACTTGCCGGAGGCTCTGATGGAGTCCTGGCAGGACGGGCGGGTCAAGCAGGCGATCCTGCACCGCGCGCTCGAACTGCGGGCGAGACAGCCGGCGGTGTTCGCCACCGGCGGCTACACCGCGTTGCGCGTCGACGGCCCCGCAGAGAACCACGTCCTGGCGTACGCCCGGCAGGAAGGTGACCAAACTGTGATCGCCATCGTGTCTCGCCTGGCGGGCACATTGAACTTATGTAAGGTTCCATTGATACAACCTGAGGTCTGGCAGGCAACGTGTCTGATTTTGCCGCGCCAGCTTCACGGCAAGACATTTTCCGACGTTCTACGCGGTGACGGCAACAGAATCGAGGCGACGCGGGATGGCCGGATCGACCTCAGCACCTGTCTGTCGACCTTGCCGGTAGCTCTCCTGGGGGTTTGATGAACCGCATCGTTGTCGTCTCCAACCGGGTGCAGGTGCCGACGGAGGGCGCAGCCAAGGCCGGCGGCCTCGCGGTAGCGCTCGACGGGCTGATGACGCAACGCGGTGGCCTGTGGTTCGGCTGGTCCGGCGAGGTCAGCGACGACACGCGGCGCACGGTGGCGACCACGTCGCTCGGGCCGATGCAGTTCGCCACGATCGACCTCACGCGTGAGGAACACGATCGCTACTACAACGACTTTTCGAACGCGACGCTGTGGCCGCTGCTGCATTCCATGCCGGAACACATGTCGTTCGACCGGCGCAGCGCACAGGTCTACCGGCAGACCAACGCCAGGATGACCGACGCGCTGGCGCCGCTGTTGCGGCCGACCGACGTCATCTGGGTGCATGACTACCACTTGATGTGCATGCCGGCGATGCTGCGGGGGCGGGGGGTCGAGTCGCCGATCGGCTTCTTCCTGCACGTGCCGTTTCCCTCGCCGGACATGCTGGCGAGCGTGCCGGAAGCGGGCAGCCTGATCCGCGACCTGCTGTCGGCGGACCTGATCGGTTTCCAGACGACCAACGACATGGAGAACTTCGCCGCCGCGGCGAACCGGCTGGCTGGCGCCACGCGCCTTGCCACCGGCGGGCTGCAGCTCGGCGGCCGCCGTGTGCGCCTGGGTGCGTTTCCGGTGGAGATCGACGCACGCGAGTTTGCCGGCCAGGCGGAGGTGGCCTGGCGGTCGGGTGCGACGGAGCGGCTGCGCCGCAGCTTGCAGGGTCAAAGGCTGATTCTGGGGATCGACAGGCTGGACCCGACGAAGGGGCTGATCCAGCGGCTCGGCGGCTTTCGCCGCTTGCTAGAGACACGGCCGGATTGGCGCCGAGCGGTGACGTTCCTGCAGATTGCGGCCGAATCGCGCAAGGACGTGAGCGCCTACCAGGATTTGCGCCAGGCGCTGGACATGGAGTCGGGTGCCATCAACAGCGAGTGGGGCGAGCCTGACTGGACGCCGGCGCGCGTGGTCGCACGTGGCGGCGCGCGCAGCGTCGGTGCTGGCTACATGCGGGAGGCGAGCGTGGGGTTGGTGACGCCGCTGCGCGACGGCATGAACCTGGTAGCCAAGGAGTTCATCGCCGCACAGGACCCGCAGGACCCCGGGGTGTTGGTGCTGAGCAGGTTCGCTGGCGCGGCCAGGCAGCTCAGTTCCGCCTTGCTGGTGAACCCGCACGACCCGGACGAACTGGCCGACGCGATGGACCTGGCGCTGACGATGCCGTTGGCGGAGCGTCAGGAGCGCTGGCGGGCGGCCTGGCAGGCGATTGAGACGGCGACTCCGGCGGCTTGGGGGCGCACCTTCCTCTCTGCACTGCTGCGGGCGAGCGGGACGTCGCCCAAGGTGCCGGTCGAGGTACCGTCGATCCGTACGACGCTCCCCGTCCTGCCTTCCGGCGCAGAGGACGGTCGCGGGTCTGCCCGGCTAAACTGAGCCTTAACAGCCGGTCGTTGGTTCTGAAATCAAGCGGCATGGTTCAGCCGCCAAGGAGCAAAAGTTTTTTGGTTCTTTTTTTTCAAAAAAGAACCGCTTGCCTAGCTTTCCGACCAACACGACCCCGCAGCCCGAGCCGCATCCTGAATGGCATTTGCCATGCTGGCGACGCCGTTGCCCCGGTTGGACGAAAGCGCGGCGATCAGCCCGAGGTCGGTGAGGAAGCGCGGGTCGGTCGCGGCGATCTCAGCTGGCGGGCGGCCGGAATATACGCGCAGGAGCAAGGCGACCAGGCCGGAGACGATGGCGGCGTCCGAGGCGCCGGCGAGGTAGAGCCGGCCATCTTCCAGGCTGGTTTGCATCCAGACCTGGCTTTGACAGCCCGGCACGCGGTGGGCGTCGGTCATCCATGCCGGCGGAAAAGCGGGCAACTTGCGGCCGAGTTCGATGATGAACTGGTAGCGGTCCATCCAGTCGTCGAAAACGTCGAGTTCTTCACGGATTTCTGCAATCGCGTGTTCGGCGGTGTCTTCGCTCGGGTCCATGAAGGGGGCTGGCATGGCTGCACATCTGCGGGCGGATGTGGGTGGCGTCAACGTGCAGGCGGGGTTCTATGTCGGGGAGGGGTGCACGGTTTGCACGAACCGAGTGCTGATGTGGAACGAGCAGTATCTTCGAGTTGACATGGGTAACTGCGGGGCCTAGATACCCGTCACCGGCGC
>CAXUIR010000027.1:0-10397 GCA_964251005.1 uncultured Acetobacteraceae bacterium
GCCGTCCGCGACAGCCGCGACAAAAGCTTTTTGCTTCTTTTTCTCGAAAAAGAAGACGCTTGCTTCTGCTTTCTCGGTGCGGAGCATCGGTGCGGTTGCGTCGAATGTTAGGGGTCACGACACCCCGGTATCATAGGGTAGGTGTCCGCAGAAGCCTTTTGGCCGGCAGCCTGGCCGATCTCGGCGCCGCGCACCCTGCGTCGCGAGCAGCAATCTTTTAACCACTTTCGGTCAGTATCGGCGCGATGCTTGCCCTTGCCACTCAACGGCCGCTCGGCATGGAACAGGATGCCGCCGCATGACTCCAGCTTCGGCCGACGCGGCCGGCGGTGCCGTGTCCAACCTGGTGGTGACGGCTCCGCGGCCGGCGCACCGGTCGGCGTTTCACGAGCTGCTGTCGGAGCTCAACCCGTTGCAATACTTGCCGGTCGTGGGAACGATCTACCGCGCGGTGACCGGCGACAGGATCTCCGACGAGGCGCGCACGGTGGGTTCGCTGGTGATGAGCGGCCTGACCGGCGGCCCGGCTGCCATGGCGATCAGTGCCGCCCTGATGGCGGTGGAAAAGGTGATCGGCGTCGACCCGGAGAAGCTGGGCCAGGGCGTGTTGGCGGAGGTAGGTATCGGTCCTGCCCGCTCCGCGGTCGCGCAGCCCACACCCGCGGCGAGCGGACCGGCGCGCAGCGTGGCGGACTCGCCGGCACATGCCGCGTATTGGTCGCCGGCGCAGCTCGCGGCCTACGGTGTGACCACCGCCGGCGGCACATTGCGGCGCGGCAGCCTCAAAGGTTCCGACGTGCTGAACGACATGGAACTTGCGAGCCTCACATCAGGAACATCCGGCAGGCAAGCCTGACCTGTCTCGACAACCTGCGGCAAGGGCGCTCCCGCGACAGCGCTGACGAAGCTTTTGCCTGACAGAATTGAATTCGGAGCGGACACCTTCAGCGCTCAAGCACTATCCCCAGGCAGCTACATCGTTCTGCTTTCTTCGATGTCGTACCAACGGCCCGGACCCTCGACGTCCAGCAAGGAAGACAAGGCCTGCTTTTTTGAAAAAAAGCAGCAAAAAACTTTTGCTACGGCTGTCGCGGAGTCTTCCGCAGCGTGTACCCCAGAGAACAAAAGTTTTTTGGTTCTTTTTTTCAAAAAAGAACCGCTTGCTTGCGTGTCACCTAGATCTGAGACGGTGGTACCATTCTCCCTCCGGCGTCTCGGCCTGCTCGAGGCTCGCGCAGCGCCCGCCAGATTACCCGGCAAACTTCTTGACCAGACCGACCACCTCCGGCCGCCGCCAGTCCAGCCCGCCCACGTGGCTCCAGACCACCGAGCCGCTGTCCCGGCTAAACAGGATGCTGCGCGGGACGTAGAAGGTGCCGTCCGCGCTCAGCAGCGCGCTCTGCAACAGAGACGGCGCGTTGCGAGAGGACGGCCGTGCGGTGGGTAGGTTGAGGCGGCGGTGGCGGAGGATATCCTGGTTGCGGATCCAGTCGTCCGGATGGCTGAGCAGGACGGCGCGGAGCCGGTCGGCGCCGACGGCCGGAACCATGCTCGCCACGCTGTCCAGCTCCCGCATGCAGATGCCGCACCAGTTCGCCCAGAGCGTGACCAGGGTGAGGGGCTGGCTGGACTGATACAGGCGGAAGCTGCGGTCCTCGGAATCCAGCAGTTCCATGGCGGCCCAGCCGGACGGCGGGTTGTTCGCCTGTGCGGCGGCGCTCAGGGCGAGCGAGGCGCCGATGCCGGCGAGCAGCGTGCGGCGGGTAGCTACGGGAGCCTGCATGACGATTCCTGATGTTTTGGCAAGGAAAGTCTCGCAATTTGAGATTTATCTCTGATTAAGCGGGCGTGGTGCCTGTGCGCAGCGTTGCCAGGCGTGTCAGCAGGCGTGTCAGCAGGCGGGGCAACGCTGGGCGTGGTGCCGACACGCAGCGCCGCCCAGGCGTGCCGGCAGGTGTGGCAACCCTGGGCGCGGTCCGATGCGCGGCGCCGCCATGCGTGTCAGCAGGCGTGGCGCTGACCCGCCGCGTTGCCTGGAGTGCCAGCGGGAGAGGCCTCGACGCGCAGCGCTGCCTCGCGCGCCAGGGGGGCTGACCCGCCGCGTTGCTTGGCGCGCCCGCGGGGTGGCGCCGACCCGCTGCGTTGCCTGGCGCCCCTGGTCCCCGGCGTTCAGCTCCTCCGCGGCGCCGCGCTTGCGGCAGGCGCAACGGCGCTCTTCCCGGCAGGTTAGCGCGACGATACGGTCCCGCGGACATGTCCGACGACGCTCGCCTGTTCTCGCCGGCCGCCGCCCGCAACCGCGAACCGATCCTGGACGTGCTGCGTGCCCACCTGCCGGCAACCGGCAAGGTGCTGGAAGTGGCCAGCGGCACCGGGGAGCACGTGGCCCACTTCGCCGCGGCGTTGCCGAAGCTCGTATGGCAGCCGACCGACCGGACAGCGGACTCGTTCGCCAGCATCGACGCGTGGGCCGGCCGTTTGCCCAACGTGCTGCCCGCGTGCCTGCTGGACGCGCAAGCAAGCACCTGGCCGGTGCGGCAGGCCGATGCGGTCCTGTGCATCAACATGATCCACATCGCGCCCTGGCAGGCGGCCGTCGGGCTCGTCTCCGGTGCTGGCCGTATCCTTAAGCCCGGCGGGTTGCTCGCGCTCTACGGTCCGTTTCGCCGAAGCGGGCGCGCGCTGGAGCCGGGAAACGCCGCGTTCGACGCAGACCTGCGCAGCCGGGATGCTGGCTGGGGCCTTCGCGAGGTGGAGGCCGTCTCGGTGCTCGCCAAGGATGCGCGGTTCGGTGCGCCGAGCATCGTGTCCATGCCTGCCAACAACCTGATGCTGCTGTTTCGCCGCGACTGAGTTTGTTTGCAGCTCCGGCGTTTCGGAACACGACAAAGGCAGTAATCTGCCGACTTGAGCGCGCGTTTGAAGGTCCGCTCCAGAGAGCGACGAAATCTTTGCTGTTTACCGAAAGCGAAGGCCTTGCCGTTCCTGGAGTTTCGGGTGGTCAGTGGCTGAACGGCATCACGGCGAAACTTCTGACTCGATCTAATACCAGCACCCGTTAAGGCTGACACGTAGAAAGCAAGCAGTCCTTTTTTGAAAAAAAGGACCAAAAAACTTTTATTTCCCACGCCTGCATCAAGAAGAAAGATATTGCTGCAAGCACACACGCCGGCAGAACTTGGCGTAACCGTGGTGCAGGCGTAGGAGCAAAAGTTTTTTGCTTCTTTTTTTCAAAAAAGAAGGCCTTCCTTGCCTTGCCTGCCGCGTCACCGAATGGCAAGGCACGCGGCCTAACAGACCACGACAAGGCAAGATGAACGACGACGCTGCCCGCAGCCAGCCCGGGGACGGCCACCGGCGCGTCCTGTTGGCCGTGCCGTTCTACCGCAACGAGGCGCTCGTCGGCACGCTTGCGGCCAGCTTGCGGCGCTGCGCGGACGACTTGGCGGCCATCGGCGCTGAGGTGGTGTTCTACGACGATTCGCCCGACTACCCCGCGCTCGCCGAAGCCCTGGCGCGCGAGGCCGCGTCGATCGACGGCATGGCCTGCAGGGTCGAGACCAACGGCGCCAACCTTGGCTTTGTGCGGACGATGAACCGCGCGGTGGACGAAGCGGTGGCGCGCGGCATGCACCTGGTGATGCTGAACTCGGACACGCAGGTCTTTCCGGGTGCACTGCCGGAGATGCTGGGTGTGCTGCGGCTGGACACGACGCACGGTTTCGTCAACCCGCGCTCGGACAACGCCACCATCGCCACCCTGCCGGTGCGCGGGCGCCTGAATGGTCGCGACGAGGCCGATACGCTGGCGGGCTACGCCGCGTTCGCACGACGCCTGCCGCCGTTCAGCTACGTGCCCACCGCGGTCGGGTTCTGTCTGCTGATACGCTGGGAGATCCTGGCCGAATTCGGCGGCTTCGACGAAGTCTACGGCCACGGCTACAATGAGGAGAACGACCTGGTGATGCGCGCAAGCCGGGTCGGCTACCGCGCGGTGCTCGCCAACCACGCTTTCGTCGCCCACCAGGGCGAGGCCAGCTTCAGCCTGTCCGACACGCCGCGCACCGAATGGGAGCGGCGCAACCGCGCCGTCCTGGACCGGCGCTACCCCGAATATGCCGCACACACGCGCCGCTACTACGAAACGCCGGAGTTCATCGCCGAACGCCTGCTGGCGTGCCTGGTGCCGGACGCGGACGGCAAGTTGGACGTGGCGCTGGACTGTTCCAGCTTCTACCCGTCGCACAACGGAACGTTCCAGGCAGGGCGGCAGCTGATTGCAGCCGCGGTGCGCGAGTGGCCGGGCTGGCGGGTGCACGTGCTGTGCAGCCAGGCGGTGTTCGACTTCCACGATTACGCGAGCCTGGGCGTGCAGCGTGCCGACCCGCATGGCGAGCACTGCTTCGCCGCGATCTTCCGCGTTGGCCAGCCTTACGACTGGAACGCACTGCAGCGCGTGTGTCTGACCGGGGCGGTGCTGGGCGTCTACATGCTCGACACGATCTCGCTCGACTGCCCCACGCTTGCGTCACCGCTGCTGCAGAACATGTGGCAGTTCACCATGGACCACTTCGACGTGCTGGCGACGCAAAGCCGGCAGACGGAGTGCACCGTGCGTCTGCGCCTGCGTGTGCCGCCGGAGATGATCTCTGTGGCAGCACCACATTCGCTCGATTTTGCCGACTACCTGCCCGGAGCGGACGCGGCACCAGGCGGCACGCCGGACAGGCTGCTCGTGGTGGGTAACCACTACGCCCACAAATACGTCGTGCCGACCGCCAACGCGTTAGCCGCCGCGCTGCCGGACAGGCAGGTGCTCGCACTCGGTGCACGTGCGCCGCACTTGCAGGATGATGCGAGCCAGGCTGCGGCGTGCGAATTGGAGGACCTGCCGAACCTCGCCGCGGTGCCGCTCGGGGACGTGCCGCCGGAGCAGCTCGCCGCGATTTACGCCAGTGCAGCGGCCGTCATCTTCCCGAGCTTCGCGGAGGGCTTCGGGTTTCCGACGCTGAACGCGTTGGCGGCGAAGCGGCCGCTGTTCGCCCGTCGGCTGCCGGCGACGCAAGAGATCTGGGCAGCGCTCGGCCGCAACCCGAACGTTTGGTTCTACGACACGACGGCGGACCTGGCCGCGTTGCTGCAGGCGGCGCCGGCCTGGGACGGCCAGGCGTCACTGAAGAGTGCCGCGCCGCAATCGGCGTCCGGCATCGGCGCGGCGCTGCAGACCGCGATGCAGGCGGCCGACTACACGCGCATCGTGGCGCGCGTACAGGCGATGCAGTTCGCATCCGACGCCGGCAAGTTCGGTGAGAACCGGGTGGACTACGCGGTGCCGGCGGTGGCGGCGAGCCTGGTGGCGCAGCGTCTGGAGCGCTGGATGCGCGTGGCGTTCGAGCGGCCGGTGGTGTTCAGGATGACGCGTTACGTTGTGCGGACGGCGCGGTTTGCAAAAAGGAAGGCCTTCTTTTTCTGAAGAAAAAGAAGCAAAAAGACTTTTATCACGGCTGTCGCGGACCGTTCCACACGGCGCGCCCAAGGGAACAAAAGTTTTTTGGTTCTTTTTTCAAAAAAGAACTCTTGCTTTCTTCTCTAGGTGCCAAGCGCTCCACCGTCAGACCGCGGATCATGCACCGCCTCCAGGTGTCCGTCCGGATGGCGCACCACCATCCCCGCATGACCGAACGTGTCGGTGTGCTGCGCGCCAAGTTGCTCGACGTCGTGGCCCATCTTTCGCAACGCCGCGACGAGCGAGGGTTCGAAACCATCTTCTAGTTTGACGCTGATCGACGATGCCCCCCAAGTCCGGCCGTAGAGCAGCCGAGGCGCGCGCACCGCAGACGCGGGGTCCATGCCGTAATCGGCGTATCGCGTGTAGATTTGCGATTGGAACTGCGGCTGGCCGTCGCCGCCCATCGCGCCGTAGGCCATGATGCGGCCGTCGTCGAACGCTGCCAGCGCCGGTATCAACGTGTGGAACGGGCGCCGCCCCGGCTCGAGCGGGTTCACCGCTTCAGGGTCGAGCGAGAAGGAGATGCCGCGGTTCTGCCAGACGATACCAGTCCGCGGCAGCACCGTGCCGGAACCGTACTCCCAATACACCGACTGGATGTAGGAGACCGCCATGCCGTTCGCGTCGATGGCGCCCATCCAGACTGTGCCGCCCTGGTCGGCGCGCAGCGGTGTTGCCGCTGCGCGGTTCATGTCGATGCGCGCGGCCTCCGCCAGCAAGCGCTCGGGTGTGAGGAAGTCTGCAGGCTGGTGGAGCAGCCGGTCAAAATCCGTCACCACCTGGTCGCGGATGGCAAAGGCGCGTTTTGTCGCCTCGATCAGCCCGTGGAAATGCGCGACGCTTTCCCCGTGCGCCACGCCGAGGCGGTCGAAGATGCCCAGGATCAGCAGAGCGGCCAGCCCCTGGGTGGGCGGCGGGAAGTTGTAGAGCACCGCGTCCCGCCGGCGCAGGTGCAGTGGCGCGCGCGCTGCCGCTTCGTAGGCGGCGAGGTCGGCCCGGGTGACCGGGGCGCCGAGGGCGTCGAGGTCCGCCGCGATCGCCTGGGCCAGGTCGCCGCGGTAGAAATCGTCCAGCCCGGCGGTGGCCAGCCGCTCCAGCGTGCCGGCGAGTGCCGGCAGCTTCCTGGTCATGCCGCGCTGCCAGGGTTTGCCGTCGTCGAGGAAGTTTGCCGCGAAGTTTGGCGCCGCGTGCAAGGTGTCGCCCGGCGCGGAAGCGTAGCGCGCCTCGGCGGCGGATACCGGCACCCCGTCGCGGGCCTGGGCGATAGCGGCGGCGAGCAGCGCGGGCAGCGCAAGGCGGCCGCCAAGCGCCTGCGACAGGGAGAGCGCCTTGGCCCAGCCGCCGACCGCGCCTGCCACGGTGACCATCGCGTCAGGTCCGCGCGCCGGGATGGCATCGTAGCCACGGTGCGTGTAGCGGGCGATGGTGGCCTGCGCGCCGGCCGGCCCGCACGCCTCTATGCCGTGCACCTTGCCGCCTGGCGTGCGCACCAGCCAGAAGCCGTCGCCACCGATGCCGTTCATGTGTGGGTAGACCACGGCTATGCAGGCCGCCATCGCCACCATCGCCTCGATCGCGTTGCCGCCCTGGGCGAGCACGTCGCGGCCGGCTTCGGCCGCCAGCAGGTGAGGTGCGGCGACGGCGGCTTGGGGGAATCTGGTTGTGTCTGGCATGGGTTGGCCGGTTTTTACAGGAAAACACGCGTCTGACGAGCGTGGCGGTGCCAGGACAGAGAGAGCAAAGCAAGGCCTTCTTTTTCGAGAAAAAGAAGCAAAAAGCTTTTGTCGCGGCTGTCGCGTACAGCTGAAACGACACGCCTCAACAACACGCACCTACAGAGAACAAAGGTTTTTTGGTTCTTTTCAAAAAAGAACCGCTTGCCTTGCCTTTCTTCTCCGCCCCGCCTGGCACAAACCTTGCTGCCCATGGGGCAATCCAACCGCGGAGCAACGCATGCGCAGCCTGGAAACGCGACGTTGGACGCAGCTTGCGCTCGGCGTGCTCGTCATGATGACCATCTCCAGCCCGCAATACGTCTGGACCTTGTTCGTCAAGCCGTTCCAGACCGCCACGCACGCATCACTCGCCGTGGTGCAGGTCACCTTCACCGTGCTCGTCGTGTTGCAGACTTTACTGTCCCCAGTGCAGGGTTATCTGATCGACCGGTTCAGCCCCAGGCTGATCATCGCTTTGGGCGCCGCGTTGTCGGGCCTGGGCTGGGTGGCGGCCTCGCGTGCGGAGAGCCTGTCCGGCCTTTACGCGTCCTACGGGCTGCTGTGCGGGCTGGGCACCGGCATCGTCTACGTGGGCGTCGTGGGCTTGATGGTGCGCTGGTTTCCCGACCGGCGCGGCCTGGCTGCAGGCCTGGTCGCTGCGGGTTACGGGATGGGCGCGATGGTCACTACGTTTCCGGTCTCCCACATGATTGCGGCGGACGGGTTCCGCTCCACGCTGGCGGTGTTCGGCACCGTCCTCGGCTGCATCGGCGTGCTCGCGGCGTTAGGGCTGCGCGCGCCCGAACCACGCGACGCGCCGCAAGCCGGCTTGGCCGGCGCTTCGTCCGGCATGGCGCCGCGCGAGATGCTGCGCACGCCGGTGTTCTGGCTGCTGTTCCTGATGATGACGATGATGTCCACCGGCGGGCTGATGGCGACGGCCAACTTCGCGGCGTTCGCCCGGGAGTTCGGCGTGTCCGACGCGGTGGTGTTCGGCATGGCGGCACTGCCCTTCGCACTCACCTTCGACCGCCTCACCAACGGCCTGACCCGGCCGTTCTTCGGCTGGGTCTCCGACCGCATCGGCCGTGAGCAGACCATGGCGATCGCGTTCACACTGGAAGCTCTGGCCTTGTGTCTGCTGCTGTACAGCCGGCACAACGCCTACGCCTTCGCCCTGCTGTCGGGGGTGGTGTTCTTTGCCTGGGGCGAGATCTTTTCCCTGTTCCCCTCGCTGCTGACCGACATGTTCGGCCCGCGTCACGCAACCACCAATTACGGCTTTCTGTACATGGCGCAGGGCGTGGGATCGTTGCTGGGCGGGCCGGTGGCGGCGTTGGTTCATGCGGCCGCAGCAAGCTGGGTGCCGGTCTTTGCCATTGCCATCTGCCTGGATGTGGCGACTGCTGCCTTGGCGTTGCTGGTTTTGCGACCGATGCGGCAAAGCAAGAAAGGGGTTCTTTTTTGAAAAAAAGAACCAAAAACTTTTGTTCCCTGGAGTACATGCTGCAGAAAACTCCGCGACAGCCGTAGCAAAAGTTTTTTGCTGCTTTTTTTCAAAAAAGCAGGCCTTGCTTTCTTGCCGGAGTCTAGGTTTCCGCGACCACGTCGCTGATCTTCCCCATGTCCGCGCAAGGCCGTCCCTTTTCGTCCTCGCCGATCATGTCCACGTAACGCACACCAAAGATCACGTCGGACGGCGCGTAGTCGCGCAGGTCGTGCACAACCATCGCCAGCAACGGATCGCGCGCCTCGAGCGAGACGAACATGCGCACGTCGGCGGCCTTGAACGTTTCCTTGGTCAGGCCGGCGAGCGGGCTGTCCTCGTTAATCTCGTGCATGATGGTCCAGGTCAGCGGAAACACCGGTATGGTGTGGCGCGCGAGGCTCAGCTCGTGCGTGCGGCGGAAGCGCGCGCCCTCCGTCGTGACCTCGGACACCAGCACGCCGATCTTCACCCGCGCGTCCGCGAGCACGCCGGCGCGGCCGTTACCTACACGCAACATCAGCGTGGCGCGTCCGTTATGCGTGGTTACCACCGGGTGGTCGGCGTAGATGAACTTCGCCCGCGGCTTGGAAAACCGGCCAAAGGTGAGGCCCGTCAGGATGGCGGTAAACGTGACGCCGATCAGGATCTCGGCGCCCGCTATCATGTGCCCGTAGATCGTCGCCGGGTACATGTAGCCGTAGCCGACGGTGGCTAGCGTCTCGAGGCTGAAGAAGAAGTGGTCCGCGAACACGTGCGGCCGCGCGTTGGCAACAGCACCAGGTATCAGCGTGTAGGCGATGCCGAACAAGGCGGTGACCGTGAGGTAGACCGCGAACAGTAATGCCAGGAATTGCGGCCAGCTCAGCTCGACGGCGAGTCGGTAGGGGTCGGTCCAGTCGTAGCGCGCAACGCCCTTCGTGGTGAGCGTGTAGTTGCCAAATCCGGCCACCGAGGAGCGTTCTGGCCGGCGCCATTTGGAACGCGGCGCTGCAGGCGCAGCCGGTAAAATCCGGATGGTCTGGATTGGGCCTGCTTCTTCTTCGTCGGCCATGGGTGTTACAGCAAGGCAAGCGCTTCTTTTTTGAAAAAACGAAGCAAAAAACTTTGGTCTCCGCGGTGTTGGCCGGTTGAAACAACATGTTTCACCGACGCGCACGCAACGAAAGCAAAAGTTTTTTGGTTCTTTTTTTCAAAAAAGAACATTCTTGCCTTACGCCGCCTCCAACAACCCGCCAGCCGCATCCACCTCGCGCATGTGGTGCGCCGTGTCGCCGAACAGGCTCTCGATCATCGTCAGCCGCTTGAAGTAGTGCCCCGCCCGATACTCCATCGTGCAGCCGATGCCGCCATGCAGCTGCGTCGACGTCTGGCCGATGAACTTCGCCGAGTTGTTCACCTGCACCTTGGCGGCCGAGATCGCCGCGCGCCGCGCGCGTGCGTCGTCACTGCCGGCCATCATCGCAGCAAAAAACTCCATGCTGCGCGCCTGCTCGAGTGCGGTGAACATGTCCACCGCCTTGTGCTGCAACACCTGGAAGCTGCCGATCGGCACGCCGAACTGCTTGCGGGTTTTCAGGTAGTCCAGCGTCAGCGCGTGCAGCGCCGTCATCGCACCCACCGCCTCGGAACACACTGCGGCAATCGCAATGTCAGTCACTTGCGCGATCAGTTCGCCACCATGGTC
>CAXUIR010000027.1:10407-12981 GCA_964251005.1 uncultured Acetobacteraceae bacterium
GCGCCACCATGGTCCACCTGTCCCAGAACCGCGCTCTGCGGCACTTCCACGCCCGCCAGCGACACCGCCGCACCGCGCATGCCGTCCTGCGTGGGGAAACCACGGCGCGAAACGCCGGGCGCGTTCGCGTCCACCAGGAACAGCGTGATGCCGTGCCGGTCGCGGTGGCTCGCCGACGACGTGCGGGCGCTAACGATCAGCTTGCCCGCGCTGTCGCCGTGCACGACCACGCTCTTGTCACCCTCAAGCGTGTAGCCGCCCTCGGTCTTGCGCGCGTGGGTCTTCACGTCGAACAGGTCGTAGCGCGCCTGCTTCTCCACGTGGGCAAAAGCCAGGCGCAGCGAGCCGTCGGCAATGCTCGGAATGAGCTCTGCGCGCTGCTCTGCAGATCCGCCGAGGCGAAGCAGGTTGCCGCCGATCACCACGGTGGCGAGGTAAGGTTCCAGCGCCAGCCCAGCGCCGACAGCCTCCATGACGATCATCGTCTCGACCGGGCCGCCACCGAAGCCGCCGTCCTCCTCGCTGAAGGGGAGGGCGAGTATGCCAATCTCGGCGTATTCGGCCCACAGCTCATCCGAAAAGCCTGGCTCGCCGGCAGAGGTGGCGCGGCGCTTGCCCAAATCGTCGTAGGCCGGGCGGATGAGCCGGTCGATGCTGTCCTTCAGCATGCGTTGCTCGTCGGAGAACTCGAAGTCCATTTCGCTGCCTTGAATTGTTGCGATTGTGCACTGCTGACTAAGAAAGCAAGGCCTTCTTTTTTGAAAAAAAGAAGCAAAAAACTTTTATCTCCGCTGTCGCGCGCTCGCCGGAAAGACTTGCGACAGAGGAGACAAAAGTTTTTGGTGCTTTTTTTCAAAAAAGAACCGCTTGCTTTCTTCAGAAGCCCAGCACCGCCTTCGCAATGATGTTGCGCTGTATCTCGTTCGACCCGCCGTAGATCGTTACTTTGCGGTAATTGAAATACTCCGGCGCCGCGGTGTCCGCCCAGTCAAAGCCGTCAGGCAAATCGTTGGCACCTTCGGGGATCTCTTCCTGCTCGTCATGATACGCCAGCGCAAACGGGCCGGCCATCTCCAGCGCCAGCTCGGTGGTCGCCTGCTGTATCTCCGAGCCCTTGATCTTCAGGATCGACGAAGCCGGGTTCGGCTTGTTGGAATGGTCGCGGTCGGCGGCCACAACGCGCAACTGCGTCATCTCCAGCGCCTTCAGCTCGATCTCCACCGAGCGGACCTTGTGGCGGAAGGCCGCGTCGTCCCACAGCGCGCCGTCGCCGGACGGCACCTTGCGCGCCAGCTCCTGGATGCGGCGCAGGCGCGCCTTGCTGCTGCCGATGCGCGCGATGTTGGACCGCTCGTTGCCGAGCAGGAACTTCGCACAATCCCAGCCGCGGTTTTCCTCGCCCACCAGGTTCTCTGCCGGCACGCGCACGTCGTCGAACCACACCTCGTTGACCTCGTAGCCACCGTCGATCAGCTGGATCGGGCGGACCGTCACCCCCGGCGTTTTCATGTCAACCAGGATGAAGCTGATGCCTTGCTGCGGCTTGCGCGCTTCGGGGTTGGTGCGGGCGAGCACGAAGATCCAGTCGGCCCACTGGCCCAGCGTGGTCCAGGTCTTCTGGCCGTTGATCACCCAGTGGTCGCCGTCGCGCACCGCTTTGGTTTTAAGGTTCGCGAGGTCGGACCCGGCGCCGGGTTCGGAAAAGCCCTGGCACCACCAATCGTCGATGTTGGCGATGCGCGGCAAATAGTGCGCCTTCTGCGCGTCGTTGCCGAAGGCGGCGATCACCGGGCCCACCATGTGGGTGCCGAAGGGGAGCGGGCTGGGCACGTTCTCGCTCAGCATCTCCTCGTTGTAGATGTAGAGTTGAATCGGGGTCCAGCCGCGGCCGCCGTACTGCACGGGCCAGTGCGGCACGGCCAGGCCGGCCTTATTGAGGATCTGCTGGCAGCGGATGAAGTCTTCGCGGCCGATGTGGCGGCCTTCGCCGATGCGGGTGCGGATGTCCTGCGGGATGTTCTCGCGGAAGAACGTGCGCATCTCGTGGCGGAAGGCGTTCTCTTCTTCGGTGAAACGTAGGTCCATGATGTTCTCCTGCCGGCACCCGTCACATTGTTCTTTTTTGAAAAAAAGAACCAAAAAACTTTTGTCTCCGCTGTCGCGCGCTCACCGGAAAGGACCGCGACAGCGGAAGCAAAAGCTTTTTGCTTCTTTTTCTCGAAAAGAAGGCCTTACTTGCTCTTGGCCTTTTCTTCCTCAGCCAACTGCGTCGCCAGCAGCTTGCCCACCGGGCTCCTGGGCAGGCTCTCGCGTATCTCCACCGCCTTCGGCATCTCGTGGCGGCCCACCTTGTCGGCCAGGAACGCCTTCAGCGTGTCGATGTCCAGCGGCGCCGCACCGGCGCGCATCTTGAGGAATGCTTTGGCGGCCTCGCCGCGGTAGTCGTCCGGCACGCCGATGACGATCACCTCTTCCACGTCGGTGTGCTCGTAGATGCTGTTCTCGATCATCGCGGTGTACACGTTGAAGCCGCCGGAGATGATCATCCGCTTCTTGCGGTCGACCAGGGTGAAC
>CAXUIR010000028.1:0-8741 GCA_964251005.1 uncultured Acetobacteraceae bacterium
CGGCAGCGACTGCTGCGGGCGCAGGCGGTGATCGGCCGCCCGCGCCTGCTGCTGCTGGACGAGCCGTTGATGAGTTTGGACCCGCACCATCAGCGCAGCGTCGTCGAGCTCGTGCGGGCCGTGCAGCAGGAACTTCGCCTAACCGTCGTGTTCAGCGCGCACGAATTGAACCCGCTGCTCGGTAGCCTCGACCGCGTCCTCTACCTTGGCGGCGGCAGTGCGGCGCTGGGCACCTTGGACGACGTGATCACCGGACCGGTGCTGTCCCGGCTTTACGGCTCTGCCATCGACGTGGTGCGCGTCAACGGCCGCATCTTCGTCATGTCCGGAAGTTGCGACGTGGAGCGTGACGAGCATCAACACGACGCCGGCCTGCACGCCCACGCGCGTGAGCCACGAGGCGCTCATGCTGTCGTATGATTTCATGCGGCACGCCTTTGCGGCGGCGACGATCGTCGCCGCCCTTGCGGGGCTGGTCGGATACTTTCTTGTGTTGCGAGGCCAGACGTTTGCCGGCCATGCGCTGGCCCACGTGGGGTTCACCGGGGCCACAGGTGCGGTGCTCCTCGGCATGGCGCCGCTTTGGGGCTTGGTGTCGGTCACGGTTGTAGCGGGGGTCGGCATCGGCCTGATCGGCGGTGGCCTTGCCCAGCGCGACGTGGCCATCGGCATGGTGTTGTCGCTCGCACTCGGCACAGGCTTGCTGTTCCTGCACTTCTACACCGCGTTTGCGACGCAAGCGACGGCGCTGCTGTTCGGTAACGTGCTTGCCGTCGACGCCCGCACGATCGGGTGGCTGCTGGTATTGGCGGTGCCCAGCCTGGCCGCACTTGCACTGATGTCGCGCCCTCTGCTGTTTGCCAGCCTGCAGCCGGAGTTGGCCGAAGCCCGCGGCGTGTCGCTGCGGCTTCAGGACGTGCTGTTTCTGGTCATCGTGGCGCTGGCAACGGCCGAGTGCGTGCAGATCGTCGGCGTGTTGCTGGTCTTCGTGCTGATGGTAGGACCTGCCGCGTCTGCACAGCGATTGACGACGCGCGTCGGCACCGGGCTGGTGCTGTCACTGGGCCTGGCGCTCGGCGAAGCTTGGCTCGGCATCGCGCTGTCCTTCTGGACGGATTGGCCGGCAAGTTTCTGCATCAGCGTGCTGAGCGTCGGAGCCTACGCGATGGCTGGCGTGCCTAGCTTGCTGGACAGGCCTCGCGCGAGTGCCTCTTCCGTCTCGACCTAGCTGTCCGTTTCAGTAGTGGCTGGTGAGTAAGTTGGCCTGGTTTCCGAGCACCGGCGCGGTGGCGGCTTCGGCATGAGCAATCCCCGGTGTTGACCGGTAACAGCAAAGCAAGCGGTTCTTTTTTGAAAAAAAGAACCAAAAAGCTTTTGTTTCCTTGGGCGTGCGCTGAAGGAAACTCCGCGACAGCAGGACCAAAAGTTTCTTGCTTCTTTTCTTCAGAAAAGAAGGCCTTGCTTTCTTCTCAGGCGCCAAAGCTTGCTGGCAAATAGGAATAAGGAGCGAAGCCGCCGCCCAAACACAAAGCTCGCATAGCACTGCGAACAGCGCGTCACCGCCGATGTTCACGAACCATGCAATGGATCGGATGGTGTCCGTGTCGATATGCTTCGAACATATTCGGCACGAGCCAGCAGCACGTTTGACACCGCGGAAAGCTTACCATTATATCATTACATCACGTTCGAGTAAGCAGGTCCCATGGCGTTGCTTCGCGCGGCAGTCACGTGCACGTTGGCTACTCTTCCGATGGCTGTCGCCTTCGCCGACCAAGCCCAGCCGACTGCGATCACGCCCTCGCAAGCGACGTCCCTTCCCACGCGCCAAGCCCCTGCACCCGGCACGACGGAAGACATCGTGGTCACTGCGAAGAGGTTGACCAAGGCGCGCAGCGACATCGAAACACGCATAGGCGCGACGGTCTACACGCTCAGCAGCAAGGCCATTTTGAACCAGCCTGGCGGTGAAGACATACCGCTCAACCAGACTCTCCTTCAGACACCAGGTGTTTCCCAGGACTCGTATGGCCAGATCCACCTTCGCAACGACCATGCGAACATCCAGTATCGCATCGACGGCGTGATCCTGCCTGAAGGCATCAGCTTCTTTGGTCAGAGTTTGACCTCGCGCTTTGCCTCATCCATCGACCTGATCACCGGCTCGCTTCCTGCTCAATACGGGTTGGTCACGACGGGAATCGTCGACATACAAACCAAGTCAGGTACGTTCCAGCCTGGCGGATCGATCGGCTTTTACGGCGGCACTCACGGCTGGCTGGAGCCGAGCGCCGAGTACGCCGGCTCTTTTGGCCACTACAACTACTACTTCGCCGGCGACTACCTGCAGAACGGCATCGGCATCGAGAACCCGACCAGGTCCTACGAACCGCTCCACGACAACACGCAACAGGGACACGGTTTCGGTTACGTGGAAGACATCATCGACTCGACGAGCAAGATCACCGCCCTGTTCGGCGTCTATCAAGGTGCGTTCCAGATTCCGGATAACCCCGGACAGCCGACGGCGTTTTCGCTTGGCAACCTCGCCACCTTCAACTCCGCCCTGCTCAACGAGAGTCAGACCGAGAGCAACGACTACGGCGTGCTGTCC
Organism: uncultured Acetobacteraceae bacterium; assembly: GCA_964251005.1. Taxonomy (GTDB): domain Bacteria; phylum Pseudomonadota; class Alphaproteobacteria; order Acetobacterales; family Acetobacteraceae; genus BOG-908. The sequence continues at coordinate 2,615 of CAXUIR010000028.1, forward strand.
TACCTCAAGGCGGAAGATGATTACAGCTTCCAAGTGTCCGCCTTCGAGCGTTACAGCCGGCTCGCCTACACGCCTGACCACGTTGGTGACTTGCTGTTCTACGGCCTATCGCAAAACGCCGTTCGCTCGGACGTGGCCGAAGGCGTGCAGGCCGACGGCAGCTACCAGATCGGCGACAACCACACGCTTCGGTTCGGCCTTCTGTTCACCGGCGAGCGAGCGACGTCGAGCACGAGTTCCGAGGTGTTCCCCTGCCTCGTCGCGGATTGTTCAACCGTCGGCACGACGCCCCTGCATGTGACGGATGGAAGTGGAAAGACGGGGTTCACGTATAGCGCCTACCTTCAGGACGAGTGGCACGTCGTGCCGACACTGACGCTCAATTACGGCCTGCGCTACGACGTGCTGAACGCCTACACCGATGCCGAGCAGCTCAGCCCGCGCGTCAACTTGGTCTGGAAGCCGGAGGCAGCAACAACCTTCCACGCCGGCTACTCGCGCTACTTCACCCCTCCCTCGCTGGAGAACATCTCGGGGCAGGCGGTCGGCAAATTTGCCGGCACCACCGGCTACCCTGGCGGCTACACCCCGGCATCTCCGCCGTTGGACGGACGCATCCTGCCCGAACGCTCGAACTATTTCGACGTTGGCGCCGAGCACGTCGTACTGCCCGGCTTCAAGCTGGGCGTTGACGGTTACTGGAAGATCGCGCGTGATCTGATCGACGAGGGGCAATTCGGCGCACCCATTATCGAGTCGGTGTTCAACTACGCCCACGCTAACGTCCTGGGGCTGGAGCTCACCGCCAGCTACGATGTCGGCAATCTCTCGGCCTACGGCAACCTATCGATCGGCCGAGAGCGCGCGACGCAACTGGCGTCGCAGCAGTTCAACTTCAGCCCCGACGACCTCGCATACATCGCTCACCACTACCTCTACACCGACCATAGCCAATTTTACTCGGCGTCCGCAGGCACGTCTTACAACCTTTACGGCACCCACCTGAACGCGGACTTGATCTACGGAACCGGCTTGCGCGAAGACGCCGGCGACGTCCCGAACGGCGGTCAGGTTGCGCCCTATCTACAACTTAACCTCGGGGCCACCCACCGCTTCGACCACGTGCCCGGAGGTCCGTTCGAGATCACCGCAGCAATCCTCAACGTCACCGACAGGATCTACGAAATACGGTCCGGCACCGGCGTAGGCGTGTTCGCGCCGCAATATGGGCCTCGGCGAGCCTTCTATGCAGGCATCCGGAAGTTCTTCTAAGGTTGCACTTGGAAACCGCAGACGGCCGAGCAGCTCGTTCACGCCTCCCTGTTCAGGAGCGCTTATGGCCGGTTGCCGGGCCGCCGTTAACGCGTCGGCATCATCAATTTGCGGTTGAAGTAGTCAGCCTCTGTGTTTCTCTCGGTGACTATCATCCGGCGGTCACAGTGCCGGCCGAGGTCGATTGCGCGACTACCAGCCCGTTGTGAGGCCGACGTTCGTAAGCAAGAAAGGCCTTCTTTTTTGCAAAAAAGAAGCAAAGAACTTTTGCTCCGATGCCTGCGCCACGGTGCGGCCTGGTTCTGCCAGCATGGGTGCTTGCATCAGGGGCCCTATGCTGATGCAGGCGCGAAAATGAGGGCATCAGTTTTTGAAGCGAATACATCCTCCCTTCTATGCGTCAGCCTGAAAGCATGCTGGGACAGTATGACCGTCTCAGATTCCCACCGGTGATAAGGAAGCAAGCGGTTCTTTTGTTAAGAGAGCTAAAACTTCTTCTTCCCCTGGGCGCGTGCTGCAGAAACCTCCGCGACAGCAGTGATAAAAGTTTTTTGCTGCTTTTTTTCAAAAAAGCAGGCCTTGCCTTCCTTGCTTTCCGGACGTCAAACCGTAAAATTCCAGGGCCGCTTGATGTAAGAATCACTGATTCACCGGCCGTGAACGAACAAGCGAAATGCCCGGACAGCCGACTCACTCACACCTCAGGACGGGTCTTGGCCTTTTGGTTGAAGGTCGGCAAAAAACAGCCAGGATTCTTTGAAAACGTCGTGCCAAACTTGTCGTCCATTCGAGACGATAGCGTGAGGACAAGTATCGTGTTCTCACCGGCAAGCCGGTTGTCGTCTCTGGTAGTCAGCATCGGACCTAAAACTAATTGGATAGGCTCCGGAATAGCGACAGGCAGTAAGTGACCGCCGGTGAAACGTCCGCAAGCGGCGTCCGCTCGTTCAGACCGTGGCTGAAGTTCTCCGACGATTTTATGAACAAGGGACTGATGCCGTAGCTCGGCACGTGGTGATAACGAAACCACATGCTGTCGCTCGCCCCCGACGACATGCTCGGGAAGACAGCCACACCCGGATAGGATGTCGCTACTGCTTCGGCCACCGCAGTTGCTACGTCTGAGCGTAGCGGCGAGGCGGCCGTTGCGACCGAGCCGGTCGTCACGTCTTTGAAGCTCACGGCGGGCTCCGCCGCTGCCTTCTCGAGTTCCGCCATGATGTTCGCACGGTCGTGGCCGGGAAAGATGCGGCAGTTGACGTTGGCTTCAGCGCGCTGCGGAAGCGCATTGAGCGCATGACCACCGTTGATCATCGTGACAACGCAAGTGGTGCCGATCTTACCCACGGTGAACGGATCCCCCGCAAGCGTGGCGATCGCCTGCTTGTCGGCCGGATCGGCGGCGAAAGCCCGCATCGCGGCCGCTATCTTGGGGTCCTCGTAGCGCGCGGCGCTGGTGAAGTAGGCATAGGTCAACTCGTTGAGCTCCGGTGTAAACCGATAATGTCCGATACGGACCAACGCCGCGGCCAGCTGGTCGATGGCGTTGGTCTCCCGCGGTTCGGAAGAGTGACCGCCCGGGTTGGTGACCGTCAGCGCGAAGTCTGCGTACGTCTTCTCCGCAGCCTTCCAGGTAAAATACTCCGGTGTGCCGGTCCGCTCGTTCAGCAAGCCACCGCTTCCGTCCATGTTGAGCACGAGTTCGGCGTTGGCGAGCTTGCCGGCAATGATCGCGCTGGTCCGCATCGTCGTTTCCTCATCGCCGGAAAACTCGATGACGACGTCACGGCGCGGTACGTAGCCGTCGCGCTTGAGCTCGATGAGTGCCGCAATGGCAATCGTGCCGTCGAGTTTCATGTCGGTCGCACCACGACCAAACAGGTAGCCGTTTTCCTCGATCGGTTTGAAAGGGTTGCGTTGCCAGTCGGCCGGCTTGGCCTCAACAACGTCCATATGACCGGAGATCACCAGCGGTTTAAGATCGGGGTTTTGCCCCGGCCAGCGCGCAATAAGGTAGGCGGTGTCGTCGACTGGCGTGATCGTCACGTCTGCCTCGCCGAAGCCCCCCGCGACCAGCGCGGCCTTGTATAGCGAAGCGACTTCGGGAGTTTGATTGCCGGCTCCGTGCACCGAACGAAGCGCGATCGCCCGCTCGGCCAGGCTGAGCGCCTGCTCATCGGCCACCGCGTGAGTCGCTGGCGCAGCCATCGAGGCAGTACTCACCAGCGCCGCGAAAGTGCCCATCATGACAAACCTGGTCAGAAGGCTCCGCGCTTGGTCAGTCGGATACGCTGTTCCACGCTGCGGCTGGAATGCGCCCTCAGACGAACCTTTTCAGTACGTCATGTTAGGCTCGTTTTGTCGAGGCGCCTGATGCCCGTGAACGTCTCTGCTGATGCAGTCTGGAGCTGCGAAGAGCATCATGTCCGCTCGCGTATCAAGGGATGGCGCAGGATCTCTGGGTAAGCAGCCGGCCGCAGTGACCGCGAAGTGTCTGGCGCAGACCGGCCACTTATCCACAGCTCCACCATCGCTCCTGAGACGCGACCAGCTCCACCCGCCGTGTTGCACGCAGCACCTCAGGCGGGCAACACGCCTTGCAGGAAGCTGTCACCGCTATTACCAGCGACGCTAAGTTTAGGCCCATGACTCTCAAGCAGAAAGCAAGGCCTGCTTTTTTACAAAAAAGCAGCAAAAAACTTTTGGTCCTGCTGTCGCGGAGTCTCCTGCAGCGTGCACCAAGGAAACAAGAGTTTTTTAGTTCTTTTTTTCAAGAAAGAACTGCTTGCCTTGCCTAAGACAGATCAACACCGGGAAACGCTGATACAACATGATTGGGCACAACCCCTGCAGGTAGGCGCAGACCTCGAGTCAGCCGCGCTCCCCGCATCCGGTTCCGTCCTGCCGGGGGTCGCAGGGCACGGGCTCGGCCGCAGCGCCGGCACCCGCGTCCTGGTCGACCTCAGCCACGCTGCCGACGGCTACGTCGGCGTGGCGCAGGACCTGCGGCTGATCTTCGCCATGCTGTGCGGGCTGCCAGATGTGGACGTGTCCGGCCTGCTGATGCCCACCGGCCGGCACGACCTGCCGCGCGTGCGGCCCGGCAGCCCGGACGGCCCGGGGCTCACGGCCGCGGTACTGCACTGGATGGAGCGCAACTGGAACCGGCCGGAACGCCGCAACTTCCCGTTCAGCCTGGGACAGAGCGTGCAGACCTGGCGGCAGGTGGTGCGCGCGCGACACGAGCTGCTGAAGCTGTCCGACCACGGCCAGCTGAACGCGCTGTGGCGCGTGCTGTTCGCCAAGACCCTCTCGCCCGACCAGCGCGCCCTCGTGCTGGCGCAGGACTACTTCGCCACCGACCTCTCGGTCAGCTCCATCATCGACCTGTGCGCGCACCCGCCGGTGCCGCTGCGCAAGAGCCTGGCTGCCGAAGGCTTCGACGCGGTGCTGTTCTGCATGCCACGTCCGGTGCGCCTGCCGCCCGGCGTGCGCCAGATCGTGCGCTTCCACGACGCCGTGCCGGTGACCGACACCGACACGGTGGTAGGCTGGCGGGTGGCGCTGGCGCACGCCCGCCTGGTGCGCGCCTGCGCGCCGGACGCCGTGTTCGTCTGCAACTCGCCCGCCACCAGGCAGGCGCTGGTCAACCTGGACCCGCGGCGGGAGGCCCGCGCCGTGGTGATCCCGTGCGCCGTCCCGCCGGCGCGCAGCCCTGCCGCCGGCCTAAACGTAGCGGCGGTGATGTGCCGCCACGTCACGTTCCGCGCGCTGCGCAGGCCAGCCGAACCGGACAGCGCGCCGGCGCTGCCCGACGGCATCTCCGCCGCGCCGGGCGGGTGGCGCCCGCCGGAGCCGGGGATGCGCTACGTGCTCTCCGTCTCCACCCTGGAACCGCGCAAAAACTTCACCGGCCTGGTGCGCGGCTGGGAGCGCGTGGCCGCACGTGCCGACCCCGAGCTGCGCCTGGTGATCGTGGGCGGCGCCGGCTGGCGGGAGGACGCGCTGCTGCGCGAGCTAGCGCCGGGCGTGGCCAGCGGCGCTATCCTGCATTTGCACAACCTGCCGCAGGAGGAGCTGCAGGCGCTGATGCGCGGGGCGGCGTGCTTCGCGTTCCCGTCGTTCAACGAGGGATTCGGCTACTCGCCGCTGGAGGCGATGCAGGCCGGCACACCCTGCGTGGTCTCCGACCTGGAGGTGTTCCGCTGGGTGCTCGGCGCGGCGGCAATCTACGTCGACCCGTACGACGAGGAGGCGATCGCCAGCGGGATCGAGCGGCTGACCTGCGCGCCGGGACACGAGGCGCTGGCGGCGGACCTGCGCGCGCAGGCCGAGCACGTGCTGGCTCGGTTCCAGCCCGCGACGGTGGCGGCGAGCTGGCAAAAATTGTTGGCGAAGTAATCGCAACCCTAGACTAAGGATCGAGGCGCAATCTTAACCGGAAGTTGCAGTTTCACCGCCTGAATTGGCGGCGGCCCGTTACATCAAACCGGGCACCTCATAAATACGCGTGACTGAGCGAAGTTGTGCTTGTTCGCAGTGCAACACACTGGTTACCATCACCTAGCCTCCTAATGCGGCGGCCAGGTCCGATCTACATCAAATCGTTGCTTGATCGTCTTGGCGTGCCGTCTTGATGTGGCTATGGCTGACTTGGGGGTAACATGATCAGAGGCGCCATCGAAGTTGCGCGGAGCACGCGTGTTGCCGGGTGGATCTTCTCCGACAACGATGGCCTGCGCGACAAGACGGTGCTGGCGTTCGTGGCGGGCCGTTGCGTCGGCGCCGGCAAGGTGGACAAGTTCCGGCAGGACCTGCTCGACGCCAAGCTGGGCAGCGGCTACTGCGGTTTCGA
>CAXUIR010000028.1:8751-10795 GCA_964251005.1 uncultured Acetobacteraceae bacterium
GAGCCTATCGGCGCTATCATCGTCAAGCTGCAGTTCTCCGATGCGGCGTTGATCCAGTCCGTCAGCCGCGTCTCGGGCCCTGACGATGCGGACGAGGCGGGATGCGCAGACCTCGGCGCCGTGGAGCCAGGCAGCGTCACCTGGATGATGGACCGCGGCATGCTGGAGCAGGCCGAGTACGACTTCCTCAAGTGCATACAATCGGCCGGCGCCTACGAGCGTGGCCTGCGCGTCGGCAAGCGCAACCCGGCGTTACCGGACCAGGTCGCCAACCTTCTGGAGCCGAAGGCGGTGGCGCAGGACATGCTCGGGCTGTTCGTGCTGTCGCATGTGAGCGTTAAGGGGAACGACACCGCGACAGTCGCCGACCTGGTGGCCAATCCGTCGGTGTTGCGCCAGGCCGCAGCACCGGTGGCGGCTATCTGGAGCCGGGAACGCGGCAAGATTTTGCTGGAGGAGCGGTCCCACCTCGGCGGCCGCAGGACCGCTGCCGCGGTTGCCGCACCGGCCGCCGGCAGCATCGAATACAGTTTCGGGCCGGACCGGCTGCTGTTCGTGCACCGCGACTGCAGGTTTGCAGCGCTGAGCCCGGCGCCGGCCTCCGGTGTGACCGTATTCACCGTGCCGTCACGCGAGGTGGCGAGAGCGCCGGCAGATCGGAGTGGAGTGCGCTCACGGGCTGCCTGAAGCGAAAGGAAGGCCTTCTTTTTCGAGAAAAAGAAGCAAGAAGCTCTAGTCCCCGCTGCCGCACAGCTGAACGGCACGTCTCAGCTACGCAGACCTCATGAAGACGAAAGTTTTTTGGTCCTTTTTTTCAAAGAACCGCCGCCTTCTCACGCCTGAGTGTCAACCCCGGGCGTTCCTTCCCCTTTCGCCACCACCACCATCGCCGGTCGCAACAGCCGCCCGTTCAACGTCCACGCCCGGCTCCAGGACTGCACCACCGTGCCCGGCGGATGCTCGGTCGTCGCCTGCTCTGCCATCGCCTGGTGCAGGTTGGCGTCGAACGGCTTGCCCACCGGGTCCTCGGCCGCGATGCCGTTGCGTTCCAGCAGGGCGACGAAGCTGCGCTCCACGCCTTCGAACCCGTCGCGCAGCTTGGTCAGTATCTCGGGCTCGTCGGCACGCACCGCCGGCAGGCTGGTGATGCCGCGGCGCAGGTTCTCGGCCGCCTCGACCACGTCCTTGGCGAATTTCTGCACCGCGTATTGGCGGGTCTCTTCGAGTTCGCGCTTGCCGCGGGCACGCACGTTCTGCGTCTCGGCCTCGGCGCGGACCCAGCGATCCTTGTAGTCGTCGCGCTCGGCCTCTAGCTCGGCGATCCGGCGGGCCGCCTCGCTCATCAACGCCTCGGTGGAGCCCTCGGCCTCTCCCGCCGCGTCGGGTTGTTCAAACGTATCGCTCATGGCCCGCAGTTAGGCGATGCGACCGTCCCGGACAAGGGCGCGGCAGGACGCACGCCGGCAGGTAAGGCGCATTTGGCTCGCCGGCGGCTGACCGGCTTGGCTTATACCAGCCGGCCTTGATGCTGACTCACAGAAAGCAAGCAGTCCTTTTTTGAAAAAAAGGACCAAAAAACTTTGACTCCGCTGTCGCGCGCTCTCCGGATGAGTCCGCGACAGCGGAGATAAAAGTTTTTTGCTTCTTTTTTTTCAAAAAAGAAGGCCTTGCTTGCTTAGGAACGGTCAATCTCCAGCCCCCGTTGGTATTAGACGACCTGCGTCCGCACCCGCGCGATCACCAGCAGGCCCTGCACCCGGTAGTCGATCCGCCAGTCCACCCGGCGCTTCCGCCCTGGCCCGACCGCCAGCACCAGCAGGACCAGCAGTGCCGCCGCGGCGAGCCCCGCCAACAGCGGCACCGCCAGCCCCAGCAGCTGACCCGTGGAGGAGGGCGGAGCGTGCGTCGGCAACGCAACCGCGCCGTCGCTTAGCGGCGCCGAAGCCGCGCGGTGCGGGTGGCGCACCAGGTCCAGGCCGGTGGAGGGCCAGGCCAGCCATTCCCCGGCCAGGGCGGCCAGCAGGCCGACGCACGCCGCCAGCAC
>CAXUIR010000028.1:10805-11889 GCA_964251005.1 uncultured Acetobacteraceae bacterium
TTTTTTTCAAAAAAGAAGGCCTTGCTTGCTTCGGAACGGTCAATCTTCAGGCCCGCTGGTATTTCTCCTTTAGCTTCAAACCTGGCACTAACGTCCGTCGACACGCACGTCATGCTGGGGACGTTCCGGGCCATTCACCGGCTTCTAAAACAGCGCTCGCGCTGTTTCTTTTTGAGACTGAATTGCTGGCGTTACGCCAGCGCGCCACCCTCGCGCGTGACCGTCGCCACGCGTGTCGCGCCGGCCGCCTGCATCGCCTGCGTGGCCTTCATCACCGCGTCCGGGTCGTGCGCCGTGGCCGACAGCACCAATTGGCCGGCGGCGCCCTTCCTGTCGCGCTCCTCGCTGTAGGCAGAGTTGGCCGCAGTGTGGGCCGCCTGCACGGCACCACCCGCGGCAACGCCCAGGCCGGCGGCGACAGCACCCGCGACCAGCGCAGCCCCGCCGGTGGCGACGGTGACGCCGGCACCGACAAAGGCCGCGGCGGTGGCGGCCATGCTGGTGTTCATCGTGCGGGTCTGACGCTGGTCGTCCTCGGTCACCGGGTCGTCGGCCCCCTGGGTGGGCGTGGCTTCGGCGGCGGTCGGGTTGGCCACGGGAAGGCTGATGGCGGCACGGTCGAAGCCCGAGCGTGTCAGGCGACCCACCGCGTCCTGCAGGGCGGCGTCCGTCGAGAACACGCCCTGCACTTCCTGTATGGTGTTGTTGATGGTGGGGCTCTGGTTGCTGTCGCTCGGCATTGCAGTGATCCTAAATCTCTGCCGGAGAACGCCACGCACGCGTGAAGGATGTCGCCTCCCGGAAAAAAGAAACGGCTAATCCTATCTGGACCACCGCACCGCGCTCGACTCGCGCAAACCTGTCAAAATGTTCTTGTGCTTTTGTTCTTCAGTATTCGTTTTGAAGGTCGGCCCGGCGTGTCACTTGGGGGGTGTTCGAGTATCGGACCGGATCGCCTCGGGGGCGCCACTGGTCCGAGCCGCCGAGGCGATTCTCTTGCGGCCACGGACACCCGGGCGTCGTGCGAAGCCCGCGCGTCGCCTGACCGCAAGTAGCACGTTCCCGCGGGCCAGGAGCGCGTCAG
>CAXUIR010000028.1:11899-12979 GCA_964251005.1 uncultured Acetobacteraceae bacterium
CTTCCAAATAGACACTGAGAACAGAAGGCCGAGCCTATCTGCAACGCTGATACCGCGCCCGAGTCCCCCGCTCGATCGCCGAGACCACCAGCATGTCCAGGTTCAGCTCGTTACCCAGGAACTCCAGCATCTCCAGAATCGCCTGGCCGTGCTCTCGGTCGGCTGCCACCACCTCGCAGGCCAGGGTGTAGGCGGTCTCGCGCAGGCGCGGCTCCAGCGCCTCGCGGATCAGCCGGCCGGCATGGGCCAGGCCGTCCTCCTCGCGCAGCAGGCCGATGGTGGCGTCGATGGCGTGCTGCAGCTGCTCGGCGGAGAAGCCCTCGAAGGCCGGCAGGGTCTGCACCAGGGTGGCCATCACGCCGATCTCGCGGTCGGTGATGCCCTGCGTCTCGGCCGCGCCCACCAGCACCATCGTGCAGACCAGGGCCTCCTGCGGATCGAGTTCGGTGCGTGCGAGCATGGGCGTATTCCCGGCGTTTGGATCAGGGGGCGGACCCTGCCTGCTCGGTCGGGATGGATCAAGTCAAACCCGCAGGAAGCAAGGCAAGGCGTTCTTTTTCGAGAAAAAGAAGCAAAAGCTCTTGTCGCGGCGTCTCCCCAGCCGACTACCAGGGAACAAAAGTTTGTTGGTTCTTTTTTCAAAAAAGAACCGCTTCCTTACTTCAACGCCGCTAGAACATCGTCTAACCGATCCGCCGTCCCGGCAACCCGCTCCAAATACGGGTAACGCAGCCCGCCGTGGTAGTCGATCTGCACCTCGCGGTAGCGATTGCCTTGCCGCAGCAGCAGACGCAGCGGCGCCTTGTCGCTCGCGGCCCGGATGACCGCCGCGCTGAGCACCGACGAAGTGTCCGCGGCCAGCCCATCGACCGCCACGAGCCGCGTGCCGCGCGCCAGCCCGGCGTTGAAGACGGGGCTGCCCCACAGCACGGAGGCCACCGTGCCGTCACTGCCCAACGAGAACCCAAGCGAGTACGTGTAGTCGGTGGCTTTCCTGGCAGCGTCACGGCTCTTCTGCAGCGCGGATGGCTGGCTGGTGTAGGCCAGGCGCCAGCCACCGCGGGTGATGCCGTCCAGCGG
>CAXUIR010000029.1:0-342 GCA_964251005.1 uncultured Acetobacteraceae bacterium
TGCCCGCCCGCCTCGGCGCCATGGTGGCCCCGCTGGTCGGCGCACGCGGGCACGAGGTGATCGTCTGCGACACCGTCTCGGTCAACCTCTTCAAGCTGATCGCCAGCGCGCTGGAGGCCAGGCCGGGTCGGCGAACCATCCTGTCCGAGCCCGGCAACTTCCCCACCGACCTATACATGGCGCAGGGCGTGGCCAGGATGCGCGGCGACGCTCATTTGCGCCTGGCCGAAGCCGACGCGATCGCCGGCGCCATCGACGAGACCACCGCGGTCATCGTGCTGACCCACGTCCACTACAAGAGCGGCCGCAAACTGGACATGGCAGCGCTCACCCGGGCCGCCC
>CAXUIR010000029.1:352-6371 GCA_964251005.1 uncultured Acetobacteraceae bacterium
CGCCCAGGGCGCGCTGGTGTTGTGGGACCTCAGCCACAGCGCCGGCGCGGTCGAGGTGAACCTGGACGGCAGCGGCGCCGACCTCGCGGTGGGCTGCGGCTACAAATACCTCAACGGCGGGCCGGGCGCGCCGGGCTTCCTGTTCGTGGCCGAGCGCCTGCAGGGTTCGCTACAATCGCCGCTGTCCGGCTGGATGGGCCACGCCGCCCCGTTCGACTTCGAGGACGACTACCGCCCGGCGGACGGCCTGGCCCGCTTCCTGTGCGGCACGCCGTCGGTGCTCGGCATGGCGGCGCTGTCGTGCGGGCTGGCGCAGTTCGAGGGCGTGGACCTCGCCTGCCTGTTCGCCAAAGCCGGTGCGCTAGGCGGGTTGTTCATCCGGCTGATGGCGCAGGATTGCGACGGGTTCGGCTTCACCCTGGCCTCGCCGGGCGACGGCCGGGCGCGCGGCAGCCACGTCAGCTACGCGCATGCCGACGCCTACGCGGTCTGCCAGGCCCTGATCGAGCGCGGCGTGGTGGGCGACTTCCGCACGCCGGACCTGCTGCGCCTGGGCTTCTCGCCGCTCTACACCTCCTACACCGACGTGTTCGACGCGGTTGCCAACATCCGAGCGGTGATGTCCGCCCGCGCCTGGGACCGCGTCGCCTACCGTGAAAAGGCGCGCGTGACGTGAGCCGCCCGGTGCCGCCTGCCCCAACGCTGCGTGACGCCGCGCTACCGGGGACGACGCTGCCCGGCACCGCCCTGCCCAGCGCGGCTCATCCCGGCGGCACGCTGCCGGGCAGCATGCCACACGACGCCGTGCTGGCGGACGCGCCCGAGCCAGGAGGCACCGTGCCGGCTGCAGCACTGGGCGACGCCGGACCATCGAAAGCGGCCCGGTCTGGCATCCTCTTGCCGGGTGCCGCACCTCTCGAAGCCGCCACGCGAGATACGTCCCAACTCGCCGTCACCCGGCCCAGTGCGGCGCGCGACACTGCCGTGCCCGGCCTCGCGAACCGCCAGGCGACCCTGGGTGGTGCTGCCCTGAAGCCGGGCGCCACGTCCGCCGCCGCTCCACTCGCCACGCTGCAGCGCCGCCTGAGCACCGGCCAGCTCTCGATGATCGCCATCGGCGGCGCCATCGGCACCGGGCTGTTCCTGGGCAGCGGCTTCGCCATCAGCCTGGCTGGCCCCGCGGTGCTGGTCAGCTACACGGTGGGCGGGCTGGTGGCACTGCTGCTGATGGGCTGCCTGGCGGAGATGACGGTGGTGCACCCCAGCACCGGCTCGTTCGGCTGGCTGGCGCAGACCTACGTGAGCCCGCTGGCCGGGTACCTGGTGCGCTACGCCTACTGGTCGGCCAACGTGCTGGCGGTGGGCACGGAGGTGACCGCGGTGGCGCTGTACATGCGATTCTGGGCGCCCGGCCTGCCGGGCTGGTGGTGGATACTGGGCTTTTCTTGCGTGCTCGTGGCGGTGAACGCGGCCAGCGTGCGCCTGTTCGGCTGGGTTGAATACGGCTTCTCCTTCGTCAAGATCGCCGCCATCCTGGCCTTCCTGGTGCTGGGCGGTTGGACCGTGCTGCACGGCGCCGGCGCGCCCGGCGTGGGCGTGGCCAACTACACGCGGTTCGGCGGCTTCCTGCCGCACGGGTTAGGCGGCATGTGGGTGGCCGTCGTGGTCTCCATCTTCAGCTACCTCGGCATCGAAACGATCGCGGTGGCCGCCGCCGAGGCGGCCGACCCCGAACGGGTGATCGTGCGCGCGCTGCGCACCACCATGGGCCGGCTGGCGTTCTTCTACCTCGCCACGCTGGCCGTCATGCTGGCGGTGATGCCGTGGACCAGGGCGGCGGCCGGCACCAGCCCGTTCGTCTCGGTGATGGTGGCGACCGGCGTGCCGGGTGCGGCCGCGCTGATGAACGGGGTGATCCTGGTCGCCGCACTCTCGGCGATGAACACGCAGATCTACGCCGCCACGCGCATGCTGTTCAGCCTGGCGCAGGCCGGCTACGCGCCGGCGGGCGTTGGGTCCGTCAGCCAGCGCGGGGTGCCGCTGACGGCGCTGCTGCTGTCGACCGCCGGGATTGCGGTGGCGGCAATCCTCTACGTGCTGGCGCCGGACGAGGCGTTCACGGTGATGATCGCGCTTTCCATGTTCGGCGCGATGTTCACCTGGGGGATGATCTTCGTCACCCACCTGTGCTTCCGGGCGGCCCGTCGCGGCGTGCCGGGGCGGTTTGCGATGTGGGGCTACCCTTTGACCAGCCTGCTCGGCGCGGGGCTGATGACGGCGATCCTGGTGACGACCGCGTTCACGAGCGTGTTTCGGCTGACGTTGGCGTATGGACTGCCGTTCTTGGGCTTGCTTGCGGTGGTTTACCGGTTGAGGCGGTAAGGCAAAGTCTGCTTTTTCGAGAAAAAGAAGCAAGAAGCTTTGTCGTGGCTGTCGCGGGGATCACTGTGGGCGGGTAGACAGGAGAGAGAAGTTTGTGTCTTTTTGCAGAGAACTGCTTGCTTCCTTACCACGGTCACCGCGGCACTACGTGTGTCTGGGGTGATCCGCCGTGGGCCCACTGATGCAAAGCGAGCCTCGGGCTGCGGCAGCGCCGATGGTATCCGCAAGGCAAGGAAGGCCTTCTTTTTTGTAAAAAAGAGGCAGAAAACTTTTGCTTCGACGCCGGCGCCACGGTCAGATCAGATCCTGCCAGCTTGGATGCTTGCATCAATATCCTTCTTCTTGATGCAAACAGGGGAATGAAGGGTTTTTGGTTCTTTTTGAAAAAGGCTGCTTCCGTTTTTATGTGTCAGCGTCATACGTGTTGGTATCATGCCAGCCATCTCTGATTTGACTGACAACACGCACGCAAGCGGTTCTTTTTTGAAAAAAGCCAAAAAGTTTCTGTTTTCCTTGGTCGCGCGTTGCAGAATGTTCGCGAAGCAGGACAAAAAGTTTTTTGCTTCTATTCTTCGAAAAAGAAGGTCTTGTCTTCCTTACCGGACGTTGAAGGGTGACTGTCCAGCGACGCTGGTTAGCCGAGCTGGCGCGCGACGTAGGGCGGCAGGTTGAAACTGCCGACGTGGATTTCCGGCGACCAATACTGGCTACTGCCAGCGATACCGGCAGCGTCCGCGCGCTGTCGGATTGTCGCCACGTCCTGCCTGGCAAAGGCGGGGTCTTTCGAGGCGAAGCCGAGCGCCATGAAACCGCCGACGTAGGTCGGTACCGCGGCGAGGTAGGCAGACACGTGGGGGAAGAAGCGGCGTCGGCGTGCGCTGGTCTCGCGCAACTCGTCCGGCTGCATGAACGGCACGCCGCACTGGTTCACGATCAAGCCTTGCGGCGTCAGGATGCGTGCGCAATCGGCGTAGAATGCGTCGCTGAACAGCACCTCGCCCACGCCGGCGGGATCAGTGCTGTCGACGATGATCACGTCATAGCTCTTATCGTACGCGTCGCGAACGTAGCTGATCCCGTCACCGACGATGATTTCGGCGCGCGGATCGGTCCAGGCGGCACCGCCGATACCTGGGAGGAATTGCTTGGCAAGCCGTATGACCTCGCCATCGATTTCCACCATCACTGCGCGTTCGACGCAGGCGTGCATCAACACGCGACGCAACACCCCGCCGTCACCCGCGCCGATGATCAGCACCCGCCGGGCATTGCCATGTTCGAGCAGCGGCACGTGGCCGAGCATCTCCTGGTAGACGAATTCGTCGCGTTCGGTGATCTGGATACAGCCGTCGAGCACCAAAACGCGACCGTGGGAGTGACTGTCGAACACGCTGACCTGCTGGTATTGGCTCTGCACCTGCGCAAGTTCGCGTTTCAGCAGAAAACGCTGCCCCCAGTCGGGATAGAGCGTCTCGTTCAGCCAAGTGTCGGACACGGTGCCCTCTCCGTAACTCAACTTCAGGATCAGGCGCCGCCGAGGTAGAACGGAAGTCCAACCTTGCGCATCGTAAGATGGACATAGCCGCCAGGTTAGAACCTAGCAGATCGCATCGCGCGAGATGGCAGCCCTTGCGATGCTACCTGGGACGAACGCCGACCTGCCTTAACTCACACGTCCGCGAAGTTGTTCGTCCACGTCCGTCCGGTCTGGACAGAATGCCGCTTGTAGCACAGGGATCCCTTTGCGTGGATCGCAAGCGCCGCACATGAAGATGTCGATTGCGGCGAAATGCCGTTCCGGCCACGTATGGATAGAAATGTGGCTTTCCGCCAGCACCACCACGCCCGACACGCCGCCATTCGGCGTGAAATGGTGGAAGTGGCTATGCAGGATCGTGGCACCCGCCACGATGGCGGCCTCGCGCAGCGCACGGTCGATAAGATCCGGCTGGTCGAGGTTCCGAGCACCCCACAGATCGATGAGAAGGTGAGTACCGGCAAACTTCATGCCGTCCCTCTCAACGAAATAGTCCGTCCGCTCCTCCCCGTTATGAACCGGGAAAGAGACAACTTCGCTCTGGCAATCGCTCGGGACATCCGAGACCATCCCCAGCTGAGCAAGTGCGTTCATCACGTACCCCCAAACCAGCAGATGACCTGTTGGGCTCTCGCCCCCTTGGGCCGGGAAGCGGGAAATAGGGGTGCTACCCCCCCTGCGCAAGAAAAATATTCAAGACAGTCCAAGTTTTAGCGAGAAACGCCGCTGCGAGGTGGCCGCGGTGAGCCTAGTGAGCAGCGGCGAGCGACAAGGTTGTCGGCAGCGCGCGTATCGTTTCGAGTTCACGTCCGGATCGTGACAGGTCTGCTACTTTGGTGACCGGGTCAGCAGTCAACACAGCAAACAGGCCAGCCGACTCTGAGCCGGCGAACAGCGGCGTGAACCTGGCGTGCAACTCGCGCAAGCCGGCCGTGTCACCGGCTGCTCCGGCATCTCGCGCGGCGCGCAGGACAGCCCGCTGCTTTGCGGTGGCGGGAAGCTCGGCGAACTCCGGAGTGACAGAGAAAGCGCGCAACGCCTGAGCCGCACCGGTCCAGTCCTGGGCGGCCTCGCGAATGGTGGCCTGCAGTTCGACCGCTGCCTGGCCTTGCATCGGCGCGAGCGTGCTCAACGCCTCTTGACTTTGGCCGGACTGCGCGAGGAGCCGCGCCTTGAGCAGAGCGCGCTCCTCGGCCGTGGCAGCCTGTGTGCCGTCGGCTTCCGACTTGGCCAGCACGGCCAGTGCCGCCTGCGGATCACCACGCTCGGCGATCACGCCGGCTAGCTTGAACCCGAGAGCCGCTTTGGCCGGGCCGTCCCCGGCCTGGTCGAGCAGGTGACGCAGGATGGGCTCGGCCCTGGCCGGCAAGTCCAAGGCAACGAGGCTATCGGCGACCAACGGCGCCAGGGCGGCGTCGGGGCTGGCAGGGCCGAGCAGCGACGACGCCTCTTCGGCCAGAGCGAGCAGGTCCATGGCGCTGAGCGAGGCAGCGTGGCCGTCCTTGAGCAGGCCCGAGATGACCGCGACTTCGGCCGCGTGGACGCTGTCGTGCGCGTCGGGGTTTTGCTGCTCCGTCTCACGCAGCAGGGTCATCGCCCGGCGCCATTCGCCACCTTGGGCGCGCAAAGCGGCCGTGCGCAGCCGCAGCCGCTGCTCGCGTTCACCGCCACGCCAGGCGTAGAGCTGCTTGTCAAGCGCGTCGGCCGCTGCGGACGCATCAAGGCGGCGTGCGGCGAAACGTTGTTCGACTGCCGCTTCGCTTGCCAGCGCACGCAGATGCCTGTCGGGGCCGCTCGCCAGGCGGTCCAGCATCCGCAAGCTCTCATCCGTTTTGCCCCGGCGCTGTGCCGCTTCAGCCCTCACCAGGTCGAGCGATGGCTCTGGGAAGGTTTGCAGAAGCGCGTCGAGCGCCTGGTCCTGGCCGCCGCGCAAGAGGGTTTCGGCAACAGCCGGAAGCATCGTCCGGCGGAGCGCTGCCGGGTAGTCGAGCAGGATGCGCCACCTTGTGGCCAGGGAGGCTGCCGGGCCGGACGCGTCCGCTTCGCTCGCCCGCCACAGCGCCCGCCTCGCCGCTCGCCAGCTAGATCGTGGCGAAGCGC
>CAXUIR010000029.1:6381-12923 GCA_964251005.1 uncultured Acetobacteraceae bacterium
TATCTGCCTGACGGCCGCGTCTTCTTCCGCGATCCCGGCGCCGGCGGCACAGCCCCGCCGGCTTGCGCGCTCAGCCAGCCGGCGATGGCAGCGAGCGCTTGGCGGGACGGGTCGCTCGCGACCGTCGGATCGTCCGCCGCGGCAACTTGGAGGACAGCCTCAGCTTCAGTGTCCAAGCCAGCCGCCAGCATGGCCTGGGCGACACGCAGACGTGGCTGGGTGCGCGACGCCGGAGGGCTTACCGCAGCGTCGCGCAGCGCTTCCAGAAGCCGGACTTGCAGGCTTGAGACAGGCACGTCCGGGAGATCGAAACAGCGCGTCATCATGCGGCCCTCGGGCGCCAGAAGCCCGGTGCTGTCCGGCCAGTACAGCGCCAGCTCCGGCGGCTCAGCTGCCTTGAGGCTGAAGCCGGTATCATCGGCTTGGAGCTTTACGCGGTCGGAGAGCGGCTGCACGACGAGGCCAAGGGTGCTGGGCAGCACAAGCCACTCTGCGGAGCGGTGACCACCGGCTACACGCTGCCCGGCAACACGCTGTGTGCCGACGAACAGGCGCCCGCCGGTGACGTCATCGTCCACGGTCACGACGTGGCCCGGTGAAGCTGCCGCAAGACGCAGGGTGGCATGTTGCGCCCTGCCTTGCATGGCTTCCAGCGGCGCTGGCGCGCTCGCCAAGGTCAGCACCCAACCATCGGCACGACGCGACAGGCGGGGCTGCGCCTCGCCGGCAAGCGGCATGCGTAGTTCCGTTCCGTCCTGTATCTGGCGTTCCATGGCTGCACCGAAAACCGGGTCGTCTTTCAACTGGCTCAGGTCGAGCAGGCGCGCGGTGTCGAACACCACGTGTAGGGTACCGCCGCGCGTGTAGGCCGCAGCGCCAGACAGCCGGTCCATCGGGAGCAGGATCGAAGCGCCGCCGAGCGTCACGTCGGACAGGAGCGACACGGATACCGGCATAGCGGTCGCGGAAGACGGCTGCTGAGGTGCGGGGGCCGTAGCAACCGCGCCGGCAAGAACCGGGGCTGAGGCGATTGGCGGCAGGGTGACTGCCGGCTTAGCCTCGGCGGGAACGGGGTGAGGATCATGCTGCGCCTCAGCGGGCAGGCGCTGCAGCCCGGGAGGAGCGAGCTCCGGCGCTTTTGCATCGGTCGCCGGGGCTGAGGGTGTTGACGGCGGACGATACTGCCCGGGCAGCAACGGCGCGTCGGTGTCGTCCAGGTCTATCACCGCGCGGTCGGAAAACATGCGCACGCGCGGATGGGCACCGGCTGCCAGGCTCAGGCGCGCGCCAGTTCGAGTGGCGGTCACCGCAGTCAGCCACAGCGACTGGACCGCCGTTCCCGGCCCGCTGACCGCGATGGCAGACGGCGCCAGCAAAGCCGGCGTCGGCAGGTCGACCAGCAGCCCGTCAGGTGCCTGGCGGACAGTGCAGGACATGCCAGGCTTGAGACGCACGATGACCCGGTCCGTCCGGCCGTGTCGCGTCCGTTCGATACGCGCAGCCTGTGGCAACTGCGTCTGCGTCCGGGCTTGCGTCACTGACGCCCAGACGACAGTGCGCGGCGACGTGCAGAGACACGCGAAGACCGCGACGAGCCGCAACACCAGCAATCGCCAGCCGGCAGTGCGGCGGCCAGTGCGCGCGGCTTCAGTCAAAGCCGGCCAACAGCGCATCTATGCCGGACTGATCCATGGCGCTGGCCGACAGCTGCGGGCCATTCAGCAGGCTGGGCGGGCAGGCTAAGTCCGGCGAGGCCGGACGCGTGGCGACGAGCGCGTTCGGCGCGAACACTTCTATCATCTGCGCCACCTTGCTCTCGATCGCCTGCAGGGCGGTGATGACCTTGGTGATCCGCTGGCCGGTGATGTCTTGGAAGCTGCACGCCTCGTATATCCTGGTGACAGAGTGCTGCAGCGCCCTTGCGTCCTCGCCCGTCATCCGCCTCGTCAGACCCTCCAGCTGCTCGCAGCTTCCCAGGATGCTGTCGGTCGCACACGCGGTGTGTTCGACGATGGCGTCCAGCTCGTCGGTGGCGGTAGGGATGTGGCTGGCGGTGATGTCGTCGGCACCCATCGCCGCGATCTCAGCACGCACGCTGGCGACGGTGGCAGCCAAGCCCTCGACTTCCCGCAACAGAGCGGCTTCCGTCCGGCTCAGGTCGCGCTGAACGCTGCCTACCACGCAACGGGTCATCTCTGCCGCCGATGCCGGATCCTCATTTGAACAGTTGCGGGCAAGTTGCCCCAGTCTGTTGGGGAACTCAGCAATCTCAGACATGCGTGAGAACTTTCTCGATTCTGTCCCGCAAGATCTCAGCGTTGAAGGGCTTGACGATGTAGTTCGACACGCCGGCCTGCTTGGCCGCGACCACGTTCTCCGTCTTGCTCTCGGCCGTGATCATGATGAAGGGCGTGGATTTCAGCCGAGCGTCCTGGCGGACCTCCTGCAGCAGTTCGAAGCCGGTCATCGGCTGCATGTTCCAATCGCTGATCACCAGGCCATAACTGCCGCAGCGCAGCTTGCCGAGCGCCTCGGCGCCGTTGGACGCCTCGTCGACGTTGTTGAAATCGATCTGCTTGAGCAGGTTGCGGATGATGCGCAGCATCGTCTTGTAGTCGTCGACGATAAGGACGTTCATCGATTTATCGAGTGCCATGGCGGAGGTCAGCCTTTCGGGATTGCCTGTGTTGCCGCCGGCGGCGGCGTGATGGCGCGGGTGCGCATTTCGGCCAGAAGCTGGGTGGCCAGCCTCGCGCGATCCGGCTGCATGGCGGCCAGCACCGGCGCGGCGCGGCGCTCCTGCATCCGGTCGAGCACTTGCAGCAGGACCTGCATGTCCAGCGCGTCGAAGATCGCCGCGGCCTCGCGCGGCTTCATGGCCTCGTAGGTTTTGACCAGGCCGGTCCAGTTCTCCGCGCGGCGGGTCTGGCGGCCGGCTTCAAGGCCTTCGAGACGGACCTGCAACGCCTGCAGCTGCTGCACGCGCTGTGCCAGGCTTTTGTCGGCGGCGGCAATCTCCGCCTCGCGTTCGGCGAGCGCATGTTCACGCGCATCGAGCTGCTCACGGCGGCTACGCAACGAGAGCAGCACCTGCCGCTCGCTCTGGCTCATCTGCAGCTCGGCTAAGGCCGGTGCGGCGTCCGGCTTGGCTGCCCGGTCGCGCGCCGGCCCGGACGTCGCGCCCCCCGCCCGCATCGGCTTGGCAGCTTCGTTCGTCAACGTCGCCCCGACGTCCGGCACCTCCGCAGGTTTGCCGGCCTTGCCGTCCGCCTCTGCAGGTGCGGCACCCTGCGCCTCGGTTGCCGCCTGCACGAGCGTGATCGACTTGACGGCAAGCAGCGCCGACATCGTGACGATGGTCGCCGGCAACAGGCGGGGGATGCCCAGTCGCACTAGCGGCTCGCCCGCAAGGCGCGCAGCAACTCACGCTCCGCCTGGCTGCGGAGCACGGGCATGGCTTCGCCATCGGCCGCGTCGTCCTGCGGCACCGCCTGTATCGGCGGCGGTGCGGGCGCTGCTGCAGGTGTCAACACCAGGCCGTCGCCGATCATGCGCGCCGAGCGGACCGCCGCTTCGAGGCGCTCGGCAAGCCTGTCGCTGCGATCGGCCAGAAAGGCGAGGTCGTCGTGCAGGCGCTGCGCGGTTTCGGTCTGGCGCGCCATCTGCCGGCCGGTACCGTCGGCGGTGTTGCGCAGCCGCTCGATGCCGGTCTCGGCCTGGCGCGTGCTCTCGTTGAACCCTCTCACCAGCTCCTCCAGCACCGCGCGGTCCCGCTTCAGCACGCCCAGCGCGCGCTCCAGACGCAGGGCGTGGAACAGGGTGGCCGCCAGCAGACCCAGCAGCACCACTTCCAGCATGACTTGCGCGTTTCCCATTCTGCGCGCTCCGGGTTAACGAGACATCAGCGGGCGAGCGTTCACTGCTCGGGCGCCGCGAGGGAGGGGCGTTCCAGTGCGCTGTCGATGCGGACGGCCACGTGGTTCTTGCGGCGGCCGACCTGCGCCTCGAACAGCTGCACGTTGCCGCAGCGCACCTGCACCGGCGCACCGGCCGAGGTGTTGAGCAGGATGCGGTCGCCCGGTTTCAGCGCCACCACTTCCGACAGACGCATCGTTTGCTCGTCGAGCACCACGTCGAGTGCGACCTGCGTGTGCCACAGCTCTTCGGCGAGGTGAGTCTCCCATATCGAGTCGCGGCCGAACTTCTCGCCCATGAACTGCTGCAGCAGCAGCTCGCGCACCGGCTCCAGCGTGGCGTACGGCAGCAGCAGCTCCATGCGGCCGCCGCGGTCCTCCATGTCCACGCGCAGGCGGCCCAGCACGGCGGCGTTGGACAGCCGCGAGATGGCGGCGAAGCGCGGGTTGACCTCCAGGCGTTCGAAACGGAACGTCACCGGGCAGATCGGGTCGAAACTGGCAGAGAGGTCTGCCAGCACCACGTGGATCAGCCGTTCGACCAGCGTGCGCTCGATGGTGGTGTAAGGGCGGCCCTCAATGCGCATGGCCGCCGTGCCCCGCCTGCCGCCGAGCAGCACGTCGACGATCGAGTAGATCATCGCGCTGTCGATCACCATCAGGCCGTAATTGTCCCACTCCTCCGCCTTGAAGACGGCGAGCATGGCGGGCAGCGGGATCGAGTTGAGGTAGTCGCCGAACCGCAACGAGACGATGTTGTCGATGGAGACTTCGACGTTGTCGCTGGTGAAGTTGCGCAGGCTGGTCGACATGATGCGCACCAGCCGGTCGAAGACGATCTCCAGCATCGGCAGGCGTTCGTAGGACACCAGGCCGGAGCTGATGATGCGCTGCATGCCGCTGGCGGTGTCGCCGCCGCCTGGCTCGTCGTCGAAGCCGAGCAGGCTGTCGATCTCGGCCTGGTTGAGCACGCGCGCCGGCTCGACCACCAGCGCGGCGTCGGCGTCCGTCTCCGCGGCCCAGGCAGCGGCGAGGGCGTCGTCGTCCGTCTCGTTGGTGCCGCTCATGACAAGCGACCGTGACGCGCGGTCATTCTATGATCAATTCGACGCACAGCACGTCGAGCACGCGGGCGGGTGCTGCGGCGAGCGACGCGCGGCCGATCAGCTCCTCACGCAGCCGGTAGCTGCCTTCGGACCCGCGCAGTTCCTCCGGCCGCATGTCGCGCAGGTAGGTCTGGAACAGGTCCTGGATGCGCGGCATGGCGGCGCTCACCGCCGCCTCGTCGGCCGGGGCGGAGACCTCCAGCTTGGCGTGCATCTTGACGAAGGTCGGCCGCTTGCCTGGAACGTTGAGGTTGCTGAGGATCTCCGGCACGTCCACGTACACCGGCGCCGATGCCGCCGCGTCCATCTTGGATTGCGCCGAGGCCACGGTCCTGCCGCCATGGCCCAGCATCTTCGGGATCACGCCGCTGAACCAGCCGCCGGCGCCGGCCGCGACCAGCAGCACGGGGACGGCAAGCAGAAGCGTCCTTGCCTTCTTTTTGGGTGGGTCGTCCGTAACCGGTGCTGCGCTGTGGTCTGCCATGCCGGGACGTTACACAACCGAGGTTAATAAGCGGTAAACAAAACGGTATCGAATCAGGTGGGGATCTGCAGCTTGCCCAGGCTCTCCTCGAGCTCCTGGAAGCTCGGCATGAACTCGTTGGGCACCATCTTTCGGCCGGTCTCCACGCTCACCTGCGGCGCGTTGCCGTGCAGGTGCGCCACCAGCACGGCGCGGATCACCTCGTGGTAGCGCGCATCGCCCACCACGATGCCCTTGATACGCGACGCACACGGGGCGGCGATGCCGTAGGCCAGCAGCACGCCCAGAAAGGTGCCCACCAGCGCGCCGCCGATCATCTCGCCCAGCACCGCCGGCGGCTCGTTGATGTGGCCCATCGTCTTGATCACGCCCAGCACGGCGGCGACGATGCCCAGTGCGGGCAGCGCGTCGGCCATCGTCTGGATCGCGTGGCTGCCGTGCAGCTCCTCCTGCAGCGTCTTCTTCAGCTCGCGCGCCATCAGGTCCTCGATCTGGTGCGGGTCGTCGGCGTTCATGCCGATCATCCGCAGGTAGTCGCAGACCAGTGCCGTGGTGTGGTGGTCGGCCATGATCTTGGGGAAGTGCTTGAAGGCAGCACTCTCCTCCGGCTTCTCGATGTGCGGCTCCAGCGCCATCGCACCGCGCTGGTTGGCCAGCTTGGCGAAGAAGAACAGCAGCGAGAGCAGCTCGGTGTAGTCGGCCTTCTTGTAGCGCTCGCCCTTGAGGATCATGCCGAAGCCGGCCAGCGTGTGCTTCACCCCGGTCATCGAGTTGGCCATGACGAAGGTGCCGATCGCGGCGCCCAGGATGGTCAGCAGCTCGAACGGCATCGAGCCGATCAGCGGGCCGATGGCGCCGCCGCTGGCCACGAAGCTGCCGAACACGCAGGCCAGCAGGAAGCCCAGTCCGCCGATCGTCAGCATCTGTGCCGCCTTACCGCGGGGCCGTCTGCGGCCCGCCGGGCACCGAAGCCGGCGCCGACCGCAGCAGCCGGATGGCGATGCGGCGGTTGGGGGCCGCGGTGGGGTCGGCCGGCAG
>CAXUIR010000030.1:0-9935 GCA_964251005.1 uncultured Acetobacteraceae bacterium
GAGCACCACCGCCAGCACGTGGCCCGCGGTAACGCGCACCTGGTCCTGGTCCAACGCCTGGCGCGGCCCCGGCGCCCAGATCAGCGACGGCCGCGCGTCGGGATGCGCCATGTCCAGCGCCACCAGGCTGCCGGCCATCAACGCCGGCGCGCCTGGCAGGTCCTGGTTCAGCGCCACCACCAGCCGGTTGTCCACCAGCCCCGCCACCTGCGCCTTTTCCGGCAGGGCCAGCTGCATCACCCCGTGTGCCGTCACCAGGAAGAAAGCCGACCGGAAGAAATCCAGCCCGCGCTGCAGCACCACCGCCTGGTGGCCCTGACCGTCGACGTAGGTGGACACGTTCACCGAAACGTCTTGCCTGGCACCACGGAACACCTCGGTGGCGTCGGACAGCCTGGCACCGCGGCGCAGCCGCTTGATGACGAACGGGTAGCCCGAATCGGTCATGCTGCCGGGCCCCCAATCGGTGCCCACCAGCAGCGTGTTGGCGTCCTCCCAGTCCACCGTCTGCTTGGCGTGCGGGATGACGAAGCCGCCGGAGACGAAGCTCGCGGTCGGCAGGTCGAATTCGCGCGCCGTCACCGCGTCCTCGCCGCCCTCGGACAGGTCTACCAGGCAGCGCACCTCGGCCGGCTCCTGACAGTTCTCGCCTTTCCACACCCAGGTGTGGTGCTCGGCGCGGCCCAGCGCGTCCACGTCGATCACGGTCTGCCAGTGCGGTGCGGCGGTGGCGTAGTCCGGCGGGCTGGTGCGGCGCCATAGCCCCTGCTTGTGCTCGGCGTCCTGCCAGATGTTGTAGACCAGCGCGTCGAGAAACTCGGGTTGCGGAATGCGGTCCTTGGCCTGGGCAATCGCCAGCGACTGGTCGAGGAACGTCTGGTAGTGCGGGTCGGTCAGCAGCGGCTTCAGCGTGCGCTCGTTCTCCTGCTGCACCCAGGCGAGCGCCTTGGGGCTTTGCACCTGCTCCAGCCACAGATACGGGTCGGCGGTTTCGGCGAGCGCAGGCGTGGCAACGAGAACGATTGCGAAGAGCAGGCGCATGGGACCTCCGAAGGAAGCAAGCGCTTCTTTTTCTGAAAAAAAGAAGCAAAAAAACTTTATCACTGGCGGGTGAGGCGCGTTCTCTCAGCTTCCCGCGACGACGACGTCGGAAGTTTTTGCCTGGCGGAGTCAAGTTTACTAGCGAACGCCTCTCCTACCAGGGTCGCATGCCGGGGTTTTTCGATGTCAGCACCTCGGCTGTCGAGGTGGCCTGCTCAGGGCTCGGCCTTGGCCGAGTGTTCGCTCCCTAATACCAACGGGCCTGGAGGTTGACCGTTCAGAAGCAAGCAAGGCCTTCTTTTTTGAAAAAAAGAAGCAAAAAACTTTTGACTCCGCTGTCGCAGACCTACCCGGAGAGCGCGCGACAGCGGAGTCAAAAGTTTTTTGGTCCTTTTTTTTCAAAAAAGGACTGCTTGCTTTCTGTAAGTCAGCATCAAGGCCCGCTGGTATAGCCTTAATCCGCTCCGTTTCTTTAAACCACAGGAGGGCCTTTCTTCGCCCAAGCCAGAAACACCCCAACCAAAGCCGCCCCCAACCCGAACCACGTCAGCGCGTACTGCAGATGGTTGTTCACCGGCCGAGGCAGCGCATCCGCCGGCACCGGCGCGCCCGGCACGTTCCGCGGCGCACCCAGCGCCACCAGCGTGAAGGGCGCTACCGCAACCCCCAACGACGCGCCGATCTTCCTCGGATCCAACGTGTAGAAGCGGCGCCCGTCCGGGTCGTCCGGCGCCGACAACCAGGTGGGCGCCTCCGGCAGACGCACGTAGCCGGTGATCTCCGCCGGCCCGGTGACCGACCTTGGTGAGGCCCCTTGCGTCGGCACCCAGCCTAACACGACGAGCAGCGGCGGCAGGCCAGGCCGCACCAGCATCTCAACCAGGTCCGAACCAAGCTCGCCGCCCTGCACGTCCACGCCGTACAGCGCAAACGGCGGTGCCGCCAGCGTGCCTTTGGCGACCACACGGGTGAACAGCGGCGGCGTCCCGCCGGCGAGCGGCATGGGCGGGGCATGTTCGGCCGCGTCGATCTGCGCGAGCAGCCCCTCCTTCCACCGCAGCCGGTGCAACTGCCACACGCCAAGCGCCACCAGTATCGCTAACGCGATCGCGGTAGCCACAGCCGCCCCTACCAGCTTCTGCCCGCGTGCCGCCGGCGCCGGCGCGCCGTCGCTTCGGCCCGGGCGCTGCACCTCGGCCAGCGCCTGCCCCCCTGCGGCGCCGCCCGGATCGGGCAGGCTCACACGCCCATCTCGTCGCTGCGGGTGCGGTATTGCTGCACCGTAAAGAACGCCTTGATGTAGCGGGTCATCAGGATCGCACCCGACACGGTCACTACCGGCCAGATCAGCGCGTGCACCCACAGCGGCGGCGAGAAGGTGGAGTCGACCCAGAACGCAGCGCCTACCACGATGGCGCCCAGCACGATCAGAATCGGCACCGCGAACGCGTCACCGGTGACATTGCCTGTGAGGTCCAGCCCGCACACCGGGCAGGCAGGGCGGACGGACAGCACCCCGTCGAACAGCTTGCCCTGACCGCAGCGCGGGCAGCGGCACGCCAGCGTCGCCTGGGCCAGGCTTGGCTCCGGCCCGTCCCAGGATTGCGGCAAACGCTACTCGACGGCCGGAACGCCGGCCCCCATCACGTAGACGAAGAAGTAGAGGAACAGCCAGACCACGTCGACGAAGTGCCAGTACCAGGCAGCGGCCTCGAAGCCGAAATGCTGCGTCGGCGTGAACCCGCCGGCCTTGGCGCGCAGCCAGCAAATACCCAGGAAAGTGGTGCCCACGATCACGTGGAAGCCGTGGAACCCGGTGGCCAGGAAGAACACCGACGGGTAGATGCCGCCGCCGGCAAAGTGGAACGGCGCCTCGGAGTATTCCAGCGCCTGCAGGCAGGAAAAGCTCATGCCCAGCAGGATGGTGATCCCCAGCCCCGCCATCATCGCCCGGCGGTTACCCTCGATCAGCGCGTGGTGCGCCCAGGTGACCGTGCAGCCGGACAGCAGCAGGATCATCGTGTTCAGCAGCGGTATGCGGAACGCGTCGAAGGTGTGGATGCCTTCCGGCGGCCACACGGCGGTTGCGGCGCCGGCGACGTGCTCCGGGTAGAGGTAGAAGTGGAAGAACGCCCAGAAGAAGCCGACGAAGAACATCACCTCGGACAGGATGAACAGCGTCATTCCGTAGCGCAGGCCCAGGCGCACCACCGGTGAGTGCAGCCCGGGCGTGCTGCTCTCCGCCAGCACGTCGCGCCACCACATGGTCATCGTCAGCAACACCAGCACCAGGCCGGCGCCCAGCACGTAATAGTCGCCGTAATGCGCGGCCAGAACCACGCCGGTCAGCAGCAACCCGCCGCCGAACGCGCTGACGATCGGCCACGGGCTGGGGTTCACCAGGTGGTAAGGCTGCTTCATCCCGGACGAATGCGCGGCCAGCGTGGCGTCGGGGGTGTCGGCGGTAACTACTGTGTCCATCGGATCGGTCCGTTTTGTCGGAGCGGCATGCGTGCCGCCAGGGCGAGGTTAGCGTTATGCGGCGCGGGAGTTATACCGGCTGCGGCTTAGGCAGGGAAGAAAGGCCTTCTTTTTTGAAAAAAAGAAGCAAAAAACTTTTGTTCGGCTGTCGCGGGCTGGGAGAGCGGCTTCTCTTCGGCCGAACCGCTGGACTGCCGGCAGAGGTTAGACGAAGCCTTTTAGTGTCCTTGGTGTTAATTCTTGCAGCGTCTCGAGACGAGCAACGCTCTTGCGACAGCATCGACGTACTACGAGGATCCCTGAATGACTCCCGTCCCCCTGGGAGGACAGCAAGCCCTACTTTTTTGAAAAAAGCAGCAGACAACTTTTGGTCCTGCTGTCACAAATTTCCCTCGGCATGTACTCCAGGAAACAAAAGTTTTTGGTTTTTTTCTTCAAAAGAGAACCGCTTGGCTTTTTTCGACCACAGCGGAACCTCTGAGATCACTGCTATCAGCCCAGATGTCCCAGCTTCACGATGGTGATCGCGAAGAACAGCAACGCCAGGCTGCCGAGCACCACGATCAGCGCCATGTTGCGGCCACGCTGCCTCCGGTTGATCTCCGCCGCCTGACCCGGGGTCGGCCGCGGCGGAAACTCGTCGCTCAAAGCCCGCGCACCGCGTGGTCCGCAGCAATCGCCACGAAGATCGCCGCCAGGTACGTCAGCGAGTAGCGGAACGTTAGCTTCGCCGGCCGGTCGTCGGTCAGGCTGACCCCCGTGGCATCCTGCCGGTCGGTCAGCACCCGCCACGAGCATGCCACGAA
Organism: uncultured Acetobacteraceae bacterium; assembly: GCA_964251005.1. Lineage (GTDB taxonomy): Bacteria > Pseudomonadota > Alphaproteobacteria > Acetobacterales > Acetobacteraceae > BOG-908. The sequence continues at coordinate 4,329 of CAXUIR010000030.1, forward strand.
CCCCAGGCTGAGCACGCTGGCGGAGACGCCGTAGACCAGCCCGGTGTAGCCCAGCACCCAGGGCAGCACGGCGACCACGGTCAGTACCAGCGTGTAGGCGAACACCTGCCGGCGGGTCTCTCGCGCACCGGCCACCACCGGCAGCATCGGCACGCCGGCGCGGGTGTAGTCCTTGCAGGCATACAGCGAGAGCGCCCAGAAATGCGGCGGCGTCCAGAAGAACACGATGCCGAACAGCAGCAGCGGCAGCACGTCGACGCTGCCGGTCACTGCCGCCCAGCCAATCAGCGGCGGAAACGCGCCGGCCGCTCCGCCGATGACGATGTTCTGCGGCGTGCGCCGCTTCAGCCAGATCGTGTAGACGAACACGTAAAAGCAGATCGACAGCGCCAGGATGGTGGCCGCGGCCGCGTTGGTTGCCAGCCACATCACCAGCACGGACCCTATAGCCAGCGCCACGCCGAAGCCCAACGCGGCCCCCGGCTCGATCCGGCCGGCCGGTATCGGACGCGAGCGGGTGCGGTGCATCATCGCGTCGATGTCCCGCTCGTACCACATGTTGATAGCACCCGCGGCACCTGCCGCCACTGCGATGCAGAGGATGGCGGTGAACGCCAGCACCGGATGCAGGTGACCGGGCGCCAGGTATAGCCCGATCCAGCCGGTGAACACCACCAGGCTCACCACCCGTGGTTTGAGCAGCAGCAGCCAGTCGCGCCACTCCGCACCACTACCGGAAAGCAGAAGGGGGGATTGCTCCCCCCCTCGCGTCGTCGCCAGAACGTCCGAACCCATTGTATTTACCTGAACCGCGGCAGTTCTTCGAAGGTGTGGAACGGCGGCGGCGAACTCACCGTCCACTCCAGAGTAGTTGCACCCTCGCCCCAGTAGTTGTCAGCCACCGCCTCTTTCGAGGTGAAAGTGCGGAAGACGACGTAGAGGAAGATCAGCACCGACAGCGCACCCACGTAGGACCCGATCGAAGCCACGTAGTTCCAGCCGGCAAAGGCGTCAGGGTAGTCCGGATAGCGGCGTGGCATGCCGGCAGCACCCAGGAAGTGCATCGGGAAGAACGTCAGGTTCACGCCGACGAACGTCACCCAGAAATGCACCTTGCCCCAGAACTCAGGATACTGGTGGCCGCTCATCTTGCCGATCCAGTAGTACCAGCCGGCGAAGATAGCGAACACCGCGCCTAGCGAGAGCACGTAGTGGAAGTGCGCCACCACGTAGTAGGTGTTGTGAAGGATCTGGTCCAGGCCGGCGTTGGAAAGCACCACGCCGGTGACACCACCCACGGTGAACAGGAAGATGAAGCCGATGGCGAACAGCATCGGCGTCTTCATCTCGATCGAGCCGCCCCACATCGTGGCGATCCACGAGAAGATCTTGATGCCGGTCGGCACCGCGATGATCATCGTCGCCGCCATGAAGTAGGCTCGCGTGTCCACCGAGATGCCGGAGACGAACATGTGGTGCGCCCACACCACGAAACCGACCACGCCGATGGCCACCATCGCGTAGGCCATGCCGAGGTAGCCGAACACCGGCTTCTTGCTGAACGTGCTGACCACGTGGCTGATGATGCCGAAGCCCGGCAGGATAAGGATGTACACCTCGGGGTGGCCGAAGAACCAGAACAGATGCTGCCACAGCACCGGGTCGCCGCCGCCCTGCGGGTCGAAGAAGCTGGTGCCGAAGTTGCGGTCGAAGATCAGCATAGTGATGGCACCGGCCAGCACCGGCAGGCTGAGCAGCAGCAGGAAGGCGGTCACCAGCATCGCCCAGATGAACAGCGGCATCTTGTGCAGCGTCATGCCCGGCGTGCGCATGTTGAAGATGGTGGTGATGAAGTTCAGCGCGCCGAGCAGCGAGGACACGCCGGCCAGGTGCAGCGCGAACAGGGTGAAGTCCATGCCGGGGCCGGACTCGTAGGTCGCGTTGGACAGCGGCGGGTACAACGTCCAGCCGGAGCCGCTCTCGCCCATTAGCAGGCCGGTGATGATCAGCGCGAACGCCGGGATCAGTAGCCAGAAACTGATGTTGTTCAGCCGCGGGAACGCCATGTCCGGCGCGCCGATCATCAGTGGGATGAACCAGTTGCCGAAGCCGCCGATCATCGCTGGCATGATGGTGAAGAAGATCATGATCAGCCCGTGGGCCGTCACGATCGTGTTCCACTCCTGGCCGCTGGTGACGATCGTGTTGCCCGGATGCGCCAGCTGCGCCCGCATGATGATCGACAGCGCGCCGCCGGTCAGCCCGGCAATAACCGCGAAGATCAGGTAAAGGGTGCCGATGTCCTTGTGGTTGGTGCTGAACATCCAGCGTTGCGCGAACGTGAGCTGGTGATCATGCGCGTGGTCGTGGGCGTCGTGCGTGGTGGTTGACATCTCAGTGCTCCGAGGCCTGCGGGGTGGCGAGCGCGTAGCGCGTCCCGCTGTCCAGGCTGGCGTCCTTGAACTTGGCAGGTGCTGCCGCGAGCCAGGTTTTGAAGTCCTGCTCGCTGACCGCATGGATGGAAATCGGCATCACGCTGTGGTTGGTGCCGCAGATCTGGTTGCACTCGCCGTAGTAGTCGCCAGGCTGGTCCACCCGCACCCAGGTCTCGATAGTGCGGCCGGGGATGGCGTAGCGCTGCACACCCAGGCTCGGGATGAAGAAGCTGTGGATCACGTCGCCGCTGGTGGTCAGGATGCGGATGTCCTTGCCGGCCGGCAGCACGAGCTGGTTGTCCACCGCCAGGTGGCGCAGGTTCTTCTGGTCGGCCTTCAGGTCCTCGTCATGCACCATGTAGCTGTCAAACTGCACGCCCTTGGCGTCCGGGTAGGTGTACTGCCAGTACCATTGGTGGCCGGTCACCTTTACCGTCATGTAAGCGTCGTGCGTGCGGTCCTCAAAGTAGATCAGCCGGAAGCTCGGCACCGCGATCACCACCAGGATCAGCACCGGGATCGCCGTCCAGGCCACTTCCAGAAGCGAATGGTGGGACAGCTTGCCGGCGACCGGGTTGCGCTTGGCGTTGTAGCGCCAGACCACGTAGGCCAGCAGGCCGGCCACGAAGATGGTGATGGCGACGATGATCCAAGTGACCAGCGCGTTGAGGTTGTGGATCTCGCGTTCGACGGGGCTGTGGGCCGCCTGCATGTTCATCTGCCACGGGGCAGGCGTCTGCGCGAAAGCGGGGTGGGCGAGCAACGCCACGCCGGCCAGCAGGGCCAGGGAGGCGGCGCAGCGCCGGGCGGAGAATGTCATCTGAGAGTCGGGTCCCGTCTGGTCCAAAGCCCGGCATGGCCGGGTATGCTTCCGATATCGGAGCGCCTGCCACAGATCAAGGTGCGGTGCATCGTGGAGAGAAGCCAAGGAAGCAGTTCTTTTTTGAAAACAACCAAAAAACTTTTGACACCGCTGTCGCGCGCTCGCCGGAAAGAACCGCGACAGCGGAGGCAAAAGCTTTTTGCTTCTTTTTCTCGAAAAAGAAGCGCTTGCTTGCTTAATTGGCGACCTGCACCAAGCTGAACAGCCCGCCAGGCGACAGCGCCTCAAAACTCAACCCCGCCGGCATCACCTCGCCAAACAGGTCCGCCGGGGAGAAATCCGGGTGCCAGCCCAGCGCGCGGGACCACGGTGCCATGGCGTGCTCGACGGCGCGGCGCAGGCCGCGTTCGGCCACGAAATGGTTGACGAACAGGATGTGTCCGCCCGGCCGCACCACCCGGCGCAGCTCGGCAAGCAGCCGGCGGGGGTGCGGCACCACGGAGGCCACGAACATGCTGGCGGCGACGTCGAAGCTGGAGTCGGCGAAGGTGGTGGCTTCGGCGTCCTGCTCCAGCAGCGCCACCACGTGGGTGAGGTTCTCTGCCTTCACCCTGACCCGGGCGTGGGCCAGCATGTCGGCGGAGAGGTCGATGCCGGTAACGCGCTTGCTGCGGTCGTAGAGCGGCAAAGCGAGGCCGGTGCCCACGCCCACTTCCAGCACGCGCGCGCCCGGCAGCGCGTTGATCGCGCCGATGGCGCGCAGCCTGGCCGGGCGCGATATGCGGCCGAAGGCGGCGTCGTAAAAGGCAGCCTGTCGTCGGTAGGCGGTGAGGACGGCGTCGACGTCGAGTTTGGACATGCGCGGCACAAAGGCCTGCTTTTTTGAAAAAAAAAAGCGAAAACTTTTTGACACCGCGGGCGCGCTGCGGAGAGGTCCGCGACAGCCGAGACGGTCGTTTACTGGCCTCTTGCTACGGACAGGCGCCGCGGGCCGGTTCAGGCCTGAGGCGAGATGTTCACCGCGGCGGCGCGCCCGTTCTGCTGCTGCTCGACTTCGAAGCCCACGCGCTGGCCCTCGTTGAGGTTGCGCAAGCCGGCCTTCTGCACTGCGCTGATGTGGACGAAGATGTCCTTGCCGCCGGTTTCCGGCTCGATGAAGCCGTAGCCCTTGGTCGGGTTGAACCATTTGACGGTGCCGCTGGTGGTCATGCGTTAGTCTCCCTGCGCGGTGCCGGGATCATGATCGTTGGCCCGGCTTGCCGTCGACACTGCGACGTTATCGGGCTTCCATGAGGGCTGCAACGGGGTTGTGCAGGAAGGCCAGGGGCTCTGCCCCGGGGCCCCGCTAAGGGCAGTGGTGGCCCCCCCCCCCCCCCCCGGGGGGAACCGGGCCAGAGCCCCTGGCCTTCAGCCAAACCGCCGATACCCGCGCTCCCGCCCAAACCTCACCCAATGGTCCACCGGGTCCCAAGCCTCCCCCTGCGCCAGCTCGATCGCCGCGATCGGGTACGCCATGCAGTAGCTTGCCGCGTCCATCAGGAACGGCAGCCGACCCTCCGCCATGCCGAAATGCGCGAAGTGGTGGCGGCCGTCCGGCATGTGGCCGCCAGCCACCGCCTCGGCCACGTCGGGATACAACCGAAGGTAGCCGGCCTCGTCGTAGGCGGCGAGGGTGGCAGCTTCGTCGCGCGGCGGCGGCGTGCGGGAGAGCAACGCGCGCAGGGCGTCCGGCCGCATGCCGCGCCACAGGCGGCCGATCGCGGCGTGGGCTTGCGCAAAGCGGGCGACCGGCACGGCGTAGTGGTGCGGAAAGGCGATGAAGCGGTAGCGCGGGTCGTCCAGCGGCACCAGGTCGGTGCTGCGCGCCTGCGCCGGGTTGAACAGCCCCAGCACCGGCAAGTGGATGGTCTCGGCCTCCGACAGCCAGGCCGCCAGCCAGCTGAACGTGCTGATCGCGGGCACGACGTGGCGCGACGCCCGGATGAAGCTGAAGTCCGCCACCGCGCCCTGGCTGGGCAGGAAGCGGGCGGCCGGGAAGCGCGCGCGCAGGGCGCCAAGGTAGGGGCTCTCGTCGAGCTGGCCCATGAACACCGGGGCGAGCCCGGTCTGCGCGGCCAAGTCGGCGTAGAAGTCGACCGGCAGCAGCACGTAGTCCGGGTGGCGAGCGTCCAGGATGTCGCCCTGGCGGATGTTGCACAGCAGCTCGCCGGCGCCGGTCCCCTGCAGAGCGGGACCGGCAAAGAGGTCGCGGTAGGCAGCATGCGGCAGGAAGTTGCCCAGGCGCTGCGCGTAGGTGCGCACGTCCACGCGGTCCAGCGTGCCGGCGCGCAGGGCGGCGGCCAGGCGGTC
>CAXUIR010000030.1:9945-12810 GCA_964251005.1 uncultured Acetobacteraceae bacterium
GCCAGGTACTGGATCATGCGGTTGCCGACGTTGCCCATCGGCGAGACCTGGATCAGCGCGTGGGACTTCTGCTGGCCGGCCTGCGCGTCCCCAGCCCCGCCCGCCGGCGCCATTGCCGCACCCGCAGCGGGGACACCGGCCGCACCCTGGTCAAGCTGCGGGCGCCGTGCTTCACCCTGCATCGAAGATTCCGCCGGCACAGACCATGAAATCCGCCATCTGCCTGATCGTGCGCAACGAGGTCCGCGACATCGCCGAGTGGATCGCCTTCCATGCCCTGGCGGGGTTCGACACCCAGATCATCTTCGATAACCTCTCCGACGACGGCACCGGCGAGGTCATCAAGGCGGCTGGCCGGCTGCACGACGTACGCTACCACCGCTGGGACAACACCACCCAGTCCAGCCAGCCCGCCGCCTACGAGGCCGCCTGCGCCGCCTACAAGCTGGAGTTCGACTGGATCGCCTTTGTCGATTCGGACGAGTTCCTGATGCTGACGCATGGCGGGACGGTCAACCTCTTCCTCGACCGCTTCACCGAGTGGAGCGGCATCGCACTGCACTGGGCGATCTACGGCGCTGACGGCCACGAGGACTTCCCCGAGGGCCTGGTGCTGGAGAGCTTCCTGCGGCGCGCGCCGCCGCCCTTCTTACCGGCCCGCCACGTGAAGTCGATCGTCCGGCCCGGCTTCGTCAACCGCTGCCTCAACCCGCATTGCTTCGACCTGCGCGGCCACCGTCTGGGCAGCTACGCCGACGCCCAGGGCCGCAGCATGGCCTGGTGGCCGGCGCCGGAACTGGGCGGCATCCTGCCCGGGCTCAGCATGGCGCCGCCCGATTACAGCGTGGCCCGGATCAACCATTACTTCACCCGCTCGCGCGCGCATTGGGCCGCCAAGCTGCGCCGCGGCTACCCCAGCGACGTCGCCATACGCAAGGCGGCCGAGTTCGACACCTACAACCGCAACGAGGTGGAGGACCGCACGGCGTGCCGCTACGTGCCGAACCTGCGCCCGATGATAGCCGACATCCACGCGACGCTGCGGGTGGGCTGAAGCCAGCCGACCGCTCGCCGCAGGACACCGTGCGGCACGACCGGGCCGCACGGCTGTCGTGATAAACTCGACAGATGACCAAATTGAAGACGTGTGTGTCACATCAACGTGTGCTTTTTTAGATTGTTAAACCGAAACTAAATAGTTATTTGTTGTGATGTCGAGTTGGTCTCGTCTGGAGGCGAAATGTGTAGGTTTGCTACGGTCGTGCGACGCCTGCCGGCGGACCGGCGCGCGGTGACGGCCCTGGAATACGGCATCATCGCCAGCATACTCGGCCTGGTGCTGGTCGGGGTCTTCAAGACCTTCGGCACGACGTTGAGCACCCTGTTCTCGCATGTGGGCGCGTCGATCTGAGCGCCGGTTCGTGTGAGGGGGGAGGCAGGCGGGCTCTGCTCTTCGTCTCCGATCAAAGCGTGGCGCTACGCCGAGGCGAGGGCGACCGGCCGCTTGGGTCGCTGTCGCACGCCTATTTCTGACGGACTTGGGCTTTAGCTGACCTTCGCGGCGATGGCGCTGGCGTGGTGAGCAAGCAAGCGTCTTCTTTTCGAGAAAAAGAAGCAAAAAGCTTTTGCGCGCGCTGTCGCGGACGACTGAATCGCGGCGCACCCCAGGAGACAAAAGTTTTTTGGTTCTTTTTTTCAAAAAAGAACCGCTTCCTTGCTTGCTTCTTGAGAACCGCCCGCTCCGGGACACAAAAACAATGATCGCGAAAGGCCAAGCGCCCATCATGCCGGCGTGCAACGAGTCACCCTCAAACCGATAGACGGCTTCGACGACCTCGCGGGCCGCTGGCGGGCCCTCGAACGCCGGGCCGGGTGCGGGTTCTTCACCAGCTGGACGTTCCTCGGCTGTCAGGTGCGCGAGCGGTTCGGCCGCGCGCAACTGCTCTGCGCCACCCAGGACGGGCACGACGTGGCGCTGGCCCTGTTGGGCCGCAACCGCGGCCGCCTGTGGCTGAACCAGACCGGGCAACCCGCGCACGACTCGGTCTTCATCGAGCATAATCGCCTGCTCGCCGCCCCCGACGAGCCCGGAACGGTCGCTGCCTTGCGCCAGGCGTGCGGCGCGGACAGCCTGGTGCTGTCGGGCGTGGACGGCGCCACGCTGCTTGCGGCCGGTGACGCGGGCTGGCTGGATGTCTCGCAGAGCCGCTGGGCGCCGCGCGTAGACCTGCAGACGTTGGGCCGGCCCTACCTGGACACCTTGAGCGGCAACACGCGCGCGCAGATCAGGCGGTCCATGCGGCTGTACGGACCGGACCTGGTGTTGTCCCGCGCCGGCACCCTGGAGGCCGCGCGCGAGTACTTCTCCGACATGGTGGGCCTGCACCAGGCGGCCTGGCGCCGGCGCGGCAAGCCGGGCGCGTTTGCCGCGGCGGAGACGCGCGCGTTCCACTTGGCGCTGATCGCGCGCGCCTGGCCGAAGGGGGAGGCCGACCTGCTTCGCGTCACCGCCGGCGGGCGGCACGTCGGCACGCTGTACATGCTCGTCCGCGACGGCGTGGTGCACAGCTACCAGAGCGGCTTCGCGCAGGCGCGCTCGCCGCAGGAGAAGCCGGGGCTGGTGTGCCACGCGCTGGCGATAGCGCACTACGCGGCTGCCGGTGCTGCGGCATACGACCTGCTGGCGGGGGCGGACCGCTACAAGCTGAGCCTCGCATCGCACGGCGAAACGCTGCATTGGGGGACGCTGGATAGGGCGTGGAGCGCTTCGGGCGTCAGCAAGAAAGCAAGTTCTTTTTTGAAAAAAAGCACTAGATGTTTAGTCCCAGGGTTTGATGGTGCATTATGTTCCGAGGAATGGAAGGG
>CAXUIR010000031.1:0-1065 GCA_964251005.1 uncultured Acetobacteraceae bacterium
GTTGCTGACAGCCTGTCATCTCCCCCGCTGCCATGCCGACGTACAGTCAGCATCCAAGCCTCGACGCGCAAATAGGTCGCTCGCCGCGGGCGCTCAGCGGTTCGAGTTGATCGAAGCCTCAAGCACGCAGGGGAGGAAGCAAGGCCTGCTTTTCCGAAAAAAGCGGCAAAACTTTGTCCCTGCTGTCGCGAAGGTTTCTGCAGCGCGGCAAAAGAAACAAAAGTTTTTTGGTTCTTTTTTTCAAAAAAGAACCGCTTGCTTTCTTGTTACCGGTGAACATTAGGTATGCGGTGCCATCTGCCCGCGGAGCGGCGTAGGGCCGCGATGATCACGCCAGCGGCCAATACAGAATGATGAACCTGCACCAGCACGCAGGTGGCCGCAGACGCCGTTGCCGTGTTGACCTGCGACGGTGACGGGTGGCGCCGGACAACATCGTCACAGCGTGAGTGGCCGACCACCAAAGATCGAGACCGTGTCGCGCCAGAAGGTCGTGGTGCTGGCTTGAGCCAGGACCGATCCGAATAGCCTCACCCGAGCTTGGCGTGAGCGTTATGAACACGCGCCCATGCCATCGCCGGTGAAGTGGAACGCGCCGGCGCCCAGGCTGGAGGTCTGGAACTCGAGCGTCGCCTTGTGCCCGGCGGCGTTGGTCAGGTCGAGCAGGCCAGTCGCCTCAAAGAAGGAAGTTTGAAGTCCGTTGATGCCGAAACCTTTGACGTCGATTGTAGCACCAGAAAAGTTTGTTAGGATCGGTCGGACGTAGTTATGACGCGGGAGTCTTTGGCTGAACTCACGCGGGCGATCGACGATCACCTGCTACGACAATATCGGCGATCACTGCTGCGATGCTTGGGACAAGCTCACCTGTCAGCCGTGGCGCATCATGACCCTGGGCTACGGGACTAGGCTCACATGTTCCGGTCGTAGAGACTTGGTATGGCATCCCGACGCAATACCAAAGTTCTGCGCGCCTGGCACCAGACCTACAGAACCAGCTGGAGGGGTGCCGGCCGGAGCCCGGCCGGCCCCCCCCGGGGTTTTGGAGTGGCGCGTAAACCGAAC
>CAXUIR010000031.1:1075-3034 GCA_964251005.1 uncultured Acetobacteraceae bacterium
GGGCCACCAGACCTACTCACCCCGGTGGCGGGGCCCGGCCGTCAGCAGGCCGCCCCCTCCGATGCTTGAGCTAGTCGCGATCAACCGTACCGATCACCTTCGGGTAGGCCGCGCTGCCCTTGAGGCCGGTCCACAACACGCGGTTGAGCACCGCATCCGGAATGCGATCGGCGTCTGAGAAATCGAAGCCGCGCGTGACACGTGCCCAATAGGCAGCATCGTGCGTCGGATACACCTTCGGGCCGGCCGCGTATTTCACTCGGCCCACTCCCGCCGCGTCCGCCAGAAGAGTGGTCGGTTGAAGGATGTTGGCCGCGATTGCCGTGAACGACCAGGACGCGTTGGACGGCGTGATGTCGAACATGTTCGTCATCGGCCGCTGGTGCGCGGTGTTAAGGTTGATGTGCGCCGTGCCGAAGATGTCCTCTATCGTGCGCAACACGTTCACCTGGCTGTAATGCGTGCTCACCACGCCGGATTTGCGCACGTAGGCGCCAGCGAAATAGGCGGTCGCCCGGTGCGAGTCGACGTGGTCTGGTCCGTCCTGGCTGTCATCCTCGGTGATAATGATCAGCGTGTTCTGCGCATAGGGACTGTTGGCGACCGCCTGCACGAGCAAGCCCGTGGCGTAGTCGTCGTCGGCCTGCTGCGTCTCCGGCGTGTTCACCCCGGACTGCGCGGTCGCGAAGCTGCCGGTGTGGTCGTGGCTGAGCCGCACCAGAGACAGGTTGGGCAGGTTGCCGCCGGAGACGAAGCCGTCGAACTCGCGCTTCCACTCGTTATAGCGATACAGGTCCGGATAGTTCTGGTCGAAGCCGCGGAAATAGACGTCGGTCAGGCCGTTCTGCGACAGCGTGGGGTCGAGCGCCGCCACCTGCACCACGCCGGCCGCGCCCGCGTTGGTGATCGGTTTGTTGTTGGCGTCGACGATCGGGCCGATATTGCTGGTCAGGAAGCCGTAATCGCGCACGGTCTTGCCCGCCTGCAACACGGCATCGTAGATGAAGCCCATCTGCTGGCCGAACGGCGAATCCGCCGAGCTGTGGTTGTTGGGGCCCGGCAGCAGGTTCTCGGCACCGCCCGGCAGTGTATTGCCGATGGTGGTGAACTGGCCTCCGGTCGCCGCATCGCGGCCGGCGGCGTCCAGGCCCACGGGGATGTTGCGGTTGCTGCCTTCGGATTCGTAAGAAAGGCCGCGGTTGACGAACGCGTAGTTGATCTGCTGCGTGATCGTCTCTGTGTTCGTCACCCGTCCGCGCGTGGCCCAGGACCAGCCGTCCATGCTGCCGTCGGCAGGGTCCTGGAAGTTGTCGAGCGTGGCGAACTGCGTCGCTAGCGCATGGAAGCTCGGCGTGATGGCCTGGCCGAACACCGCGAGCGAGGCGTCGGCGTTGGCGCCATTGGTCAAATCACCGAGTATCTGGTCGAAGGTGCGGTTCTCCTTGACGACGTAGATCACGTGAGAAATGTGCTGCTGCAGGAACTTCACCGTGGTGATGTCCTGCGAGTCCACGATGGTGTCGTAGTTGTTGTTGCTGAACACCTGTGCAGTCAGGGCGCTCAGCGCGCTCGCCGTCCAAACCGGCGCGCTGACCAGGGACGAGCGTTCGAGCTGGAATTGATACTCGTTGGTGGCACGCGCCGCCGCTGCCGCCGCCGCGTTGCCGCCGGGATACTGCACCGTCGTCAGCAGCGCGGTGTTGCCATAGAGGTAGCCGGTGTTGGGCCCCGTGTTGCTTTTGCCGTTGACGATGTACATCCGCTTGCCGTCGGCGCTGAAGGCCATGTCGGTCGGCTCGTAGGCGGTCGGCAGCAGGCCAACCACCTGCTCGCTGGCCAGACTGATCACGGCGATGGAGTTCGCACCGGCGTTCATCGCGTAGAGGTTGGTACCGGTCGGGTCCCTGCGGGCGGGGGTCGGCGGCGCCCCCCCCCCCGCGGGGGGCCTGGCGCCCGCGC
>CAXUIR010000031.1:3044-8247 GCA_964251005.1 uncultured Acetobacteraceae bacterium
CCTGTGCCACGTAAAGGCGCTGCGTGGCGAAGTTGGCGGCCAGGCCAAGCGCGTTGCCGTCGAGCGCGATGCGCGCAACGAGCTGCCCAGCAGTCGGCGACGAGACGTCGACGGCGACGATCTGGCGGTCACGGTCCGACGAGACGTAGGCGATGCTGCCCATCAGCGCCACGGCGAACGGGTACTCGCCGCCGGCGACCCCGCTGGTGCCTTCGTTGTGCGGGAAGTAAGGGCGCAGGTCATGCTCGTAGCGCACGATGCGGCTCGTGGTGTCCACCACGCTGATCGAGTCGTTGTAGTTGTTGGCGACGACGAGTGTCTTGCCGTCTGCCGAGATGGCAAGGCCGCCGGCGTTGGGTTGCACGAAGCCGCCCAGGCCGGCGTTGCCGTGTGTGGCACTGTGGCCAAGCGGGATGGTGGCCGACAGGCCGTAGCCGCGGTCGTTGCCGGTGTAGACGTACACAGCGTCGTCGTTACCGCCGGTGGCGTAGAGTGACCTGCCATCGGGCGAGAACACCAGCCCTGCATAGGCGTTCGGCTGCTGGATCACCTGCTTCAGGCGCGGCGTGTTCTTGTGGCTGCCGCGAATGTCGTAGAGAAACACATACTGAGTCGAGTTCGCGACATCGAGGCTGCCCGCAGCATCATACAGCGAGTTCTGGCCGGCGCAAAGCACAGCGAGCGTGCTGCCGTCCGGACTGGTCACCGCGAGCAGCGCTTGGCCGGCAACGAAATTCGGGTAAGCCGGCAGGTTCGGGTTGAGGAACTGCTGGTTGGCGCCGGCGATGGCGAGTGGGGTAATGAACTTGCCGTCCGGGATCTGCTCGGACGCGGACGCGCCGCAGGAGGTCGCCAGGATTGTGGTCGCAAGTAGACTCGCGGAGCGCAGCGCCGCGCGCGTGGTTTCTTTCATTGTCTGAGGTCCTTGTCCTCGCACGAAAAGCCATGCGCGGTTCGGCGCTGGTGTAAGCGCCGCTCGTGACAGTTTGGTGACAACATCAAGTCAGCTTGGTTAAGAGTTTATCTTGTCAGACATTCGTCAGACAAGCTTGCCCGTTTCGTAAGTATTCCTTGATCACCAGTCGCTGTAATAGCAAATGAGCTGGTATCTAAAAGCTTCATGTGTACTTGGTGCCTTGCTCAGCTTGCTTTCCAGCCGATCGATCTGCCCTGGCTAACCGCCGAGCAGAACGTGGCACTCGCCCTGCACAACGCGCTGCTCCCGGCGGCGGCCAAGGCCCAGCGCGCCAGCGACCACCTGAGCCTCGTCGGCCTGTCCAGCTTCGCTTGCGCCTACCCTGACCGGCTTTCCGGCGGCATGGCGCAGCGCTTGGCCATCGCCCGCGGCCTGGTGGCGCGCCCTGGCATCCTGTTGCTCGACAAGCCGTTCGGGGCGCTGGACGCGCTGACCCGGCTGCGCATGCAGGCCGAACTGGACGCCATCTGGCAGGCGGAACCCGCGACGATGCTGCTCGTCACCCACGACGTGGAGGAGGCGGTGGTTCTGGCCGACCCGGTCATCATCATGTCGCCGCGGCCGGGGCGGATCAGCGCGATCGAGGACGTGGCGTTTGGCCGGCCGCGCGACCGCGGCGATGCGGGCCTGATGGCGCTCGGGAAGCGCCTGCTCACCGCTCTCGACGACGGTTGAGCCGGCAAGCGTATCATTGTTGACAAGTAGGATATGCAGTCCCTACGCAAGCCCTGTTGGCCTGCGATCCTCCGACGATGTGCGGCCAGGTCGCCATTCCAAAGCAACGGGTGAAGCATGCGAAAGACCATCGCGGCACGAAGCTGGCTCTCGCGGCTGGGCTGCATCGGCCTTGCCTTGGCGGCCTTGCTTGCGGGCCGGGCAAACGCGCAGACGGTCGTCAGGCTCGACTACGCCTACTACAACCCGCTCAGCCTCGTGCTGAAGCAGAAGCACTGGGTGGAGGACGCGCTCGGCAAACAGGCCAGCGTGCAGTGGGTGTTCAGCGCTGGCAGCAACAAGGCGTTGGAGTACCTGCGCGGACGCTCCCTCGACATCGGCTCGACGGCCGGGGCCGCAGCACTGCTCGGGCGGGCCAACGGCACCCAGGCCAAGATCGTCTACGTCTACTCCCGGCCGGAATGGTCGGCGCTCGTCACGCGCCCGGGTTCGGGCATCACCAGGCTGTCCGACCTGAAGGGCAAGCGGGTGGCCGCGACGCCCGGAACCGACCCCTACATCCTGCTGCTCCGCGCGCTGGCGAGCGTGCGGCTGACCCGCGGCGACGTCACGCTGGTGCCGTTGCAGCACCAGGACGGGCGGCTGGCGCTGGACCGCGGCGACGTGGACGCCTGGGCCGGGCTGGACCCGTTCATGGCGCAGGCGGAGCTGCAGAGCCACGACGTGCTGTTCTTCCGCGACAAGTCGTTCAACAGCCCCGGCACGCTGCTCGTTCGCGACGCCATGCTCGCCGAACACCCTGACCTGGTCCGCCGCGTGCTGGCCGCCTACGAACGCGCCCGGACCTGGGCACAAGCCAACCCGGACGGCGTGGCGCAGATCCTGGCGGCCGCCGCCAAGCTGTCGCCGGACGTGGCCAGGCGCGAACTTGGCCGCACCGATTTCACCAACCCCAAGCTGGACGCCGCCACGCGGGCGCAGATTGCTGCGGCAGCCCCGATCCTGAAGGTCAGCGGCAGCCTCTCGGCAAACGCCGACCTCGACCAGGCGGACGCCGAGCTGTTTGCCGCCCAGCCCGCCGGCGATTAGAACCCGAGGGTGAGCAACGTCCTGCAGGCGGACGCGCAACGCAGCAGCCGGCCGACCCGTCTCGAGCGCGATGACCGGGCCCCATCGTCCGTCAGGGCATGCTGTAATAGGCTGGTGCGGTGGGCAGCCTCACGCCACCTCGCCGTGGGCCTGATCCTGCCGGCCTTGCTGATCGTGGCCTGGCAAGCGGCGAGCGCACGCCTCGTGTCGGCCGACCTTCTCCCACCGCCAACTGCCGTCCTGCGCGCCCTGTCTGAGATGTCCGGCAACGGCGAGCTGTTCGGCAACCTGGCGGCCAGCCTGCGACGCCTGATGCTGGGTTTCTGCCTCGGCGCGCTGCTGGGCACGATGCTCGGCAGCCTGACCGGCGGGTCGCCGGCCGCACGACGCGTTCTCGACCCTACCGTGCAGGCGTTGCGCAGCGTGCCCTCGATCGCCTGGGTGCCGCTGTTCATCCTTTGGTTCGGCATATTCGAAGGGTCCAAAGTCTACCTCATCGCACTCGGTGCCTTCTTCCCGGTCTACCTCAACCTGATGGCGGGGATCGCCAACGTCGACCGCAAGCTGATCGAGGTCGGCCGGGTGCTCACGCTGACGCGGTGGCAGGTCGTCACCCGCATCCTGCTGCCCGCCAGCCTGCCGTCCTACGTCGTCGGGCTGCGAACCGGCCTGGGACTTGGATGGATGTTCGTCGCTGCGGCCGAGCTGATGGGTGCGAGTGACGGTCTGGGTTACCTGCTCATGGATGCCGAACAGACCGGCAGGCCGGAACGGGTGATCGCGGCCATCCTTTTGTTCGCCGTTTGCGGCAAGGCAAGCGACTCACTGGTGCAGTTTGCCGGAAACAGGTTGGTGGGCAGGAGTAGCGAGAGGGTAGCCGCGTAGCGGCATGAACCAGCCTAGATGTGGGCAGGTATTCTCGTTGGATATGTAAGCCTGCCGCTCCGTTCTCACCATGCTTTGACTCGAACGGCTTCCAGCTCTGCTACGCCGGGGTCGCCGACAGGCAAACACTTACCCTCAGCGATATTCGTCTGCTCGTGCCTCAGATTATCAGATACCCGGAAAGCTTAGCCGCTGTCCGGTCGACTGTTGGAACCGATGTGTCGATCAGATACGGTCGGTAGTCGGGCTAATCCATCGAGCCTCCGCTTGCCGTGCATGTCGCGGTCACACGCCAACTTATACCAGTGGCCCTGGACGATCACCCTTCGACGTTCGGCTAGGAAGGCAAGGCCTTCTTTTCTGAAGAAAAGAAGCAAAAGACTTTTGCTCCGGCTGTCGCGGTATTTTCCTGTAACGCGCGCTCAAGAGAACAAAATTTCGGTTCTCTTTCCAAAAAGAATCGCTTGCTTGCGTGTCAGCGGTTACGATCTATTGCCGGCACCCTTTGAGGCTAACACATAGAAGGGAGTAATCCTTTTTGCAAAAACTTATCCTGTATCAGACACAGAAGCGCTTGCTGATGCAAACACACATGTTGGCAGAACCAAACCTCCCCGCAATGCAGGCTTGGACGTAAGTTTTTAACTTCTTTTTTCAAAAAAGAAGACCTTTCTTGCTTGCGAATGTCAGCCTCAACACGGGTCGATTTAATACCACGGTTCGATCTTGACCGGTGACAGCAACGCAAGCGGTTCTTTTCTGAAGAAGGAACCGAAACTTTTGTTTTCCCGAACGGGCGTTGCAGGAAAATACCGCGACAGCCGAGCAAAAGTCTTTTGCTTCTTTTCTTCAGAAAAGAAGGCCTTGCTTTCCTTGCCGGACGTCGAAGGGTGAGCATCCAGGGCGGCGTGGTATGAGACTGTTGGTATCACCGGCATGGATGAAACGCACCACCGCCATGCGCGCCGTTCAGCGTGCGCATCGCAGGCGGTGCTTGCGTGCAACACACAGCCGCCTGGCTGAGTGGGTCCACAAAACTTACAGTGTCGCCGGCAGCCAGGGTGTTGCACCAGGTCAGTCTTGCCGGTGAGCATGGGACCAGCGCCTCAAGGAGACCTGCATGATCGACAAACCCAGGCCACCCTCGCGCCGGCCGGCCGGCGACCTGATGGCGCTCGGCACCGCGGAGGTCGTTGCGGCCTACACCGCCGGCACGCTGACGCCCAGCGAGGTGCTCGAAGCGCTGATCGCTCACGTGGCCTGCTGGGAACCGACGATCGCCGCGCTTTACGGCTACGACCCGGACACCGCGCGAGCCGATGCGGCAGAGTCCACACGGCGGTGGCGTACCGGCGGCGCGCGCGGTGCGCTCGACGGTGTTCCGGTCACCTTGAAGGAGCTGATCGCCACGCGCGGCACGCCGGTGCCGCTGGGCACCGCCGCCACCGAACTGGTGCCGGCCGCTGCCGATGCGCCGCCCGCCGCCAGGCTGCGGGAGGCAGGCGCCATCATCTTCGCCAAGACCACCACGCCCGACCTGGGCATGCTGACCTCCGGCCTGTCCAGCTTCCACAAACT
>CAXUIR010000031.1:8257-12336 GCA_964251005.1 uncultured Acetobacteraceae bacterium
CACACACCCCCCCCCACCCCCGCCCCCCCGCCCCACCCCCCGGGCGCGGCCCGCGCCCGCCCCGCCGCGGCCGCCGCGGCGGGCTACGGTCCGCTGCACGTTGGCACCGACATCGGCGGCTCGATACGGCTTCCCGCCGCCTGTTGCGGGCTGGTCGGGTTCAAGCCGAGCCTCGGGCGCGTTCCAATCGACCCCTACTACGTCGGCCGCTGCGCCGGCCCGATCACCCGGACCGTGGACGACGCCGCCTGGCTGATGGAGGTGCTGAGCCGGCCGGACCCGCGGGACGCCACCAGCCTGCCGCCGGCCGACATCGACTGGCATGCGCGCCTCGACTCGCCGCGGGGGCTGCGGATCGGCCTGATGCTGGACGCCGGAAGCGGCCTGGCGTGTGACAGGCAGGTCGAAGCGGCCGTGCAGGCGGCCGCCCGGGTGTTCGAGCGCGCTGGCGCCACCCTGGTGACTGCGGCACCCGTGCTCACCCGCGCGGCGCTGGACGGCATCGACCTCTACTGGCGCGCCCGAAGCTGGGCCGACCTCGCTTGCTTGCCCGACCACCGGCGGGAGAAGGTGCTGCCCTACATACGCGCCTGGACCGCACGCGGCGGCACCTGCACCGGTGCCGAGGCGATCGATGGTTTCAACCGCGTCTACGAGCTCAAGCGGACCTGTGCCGCGCTGTTCGCCACCTGCGACGCCGTGCTGTCGCCCACCGCGCCGAACCTGGCTTTTCCGGCCGAGTGGGCGTCGCCGCTGGACGACCCCGAACGGCCGTTCGAACACATCGCCTTCACGCTGCCCTGGAACATGTCCGAACAGCCTGCCGTGTCGCTGAACTGCGGCTTCCTGCAGGACGGCATGCCGGTGGGCCTGCAGATCATCACCCGCCGCTTCGCCGACGCACAGGCGCTGCAGCTCGCACGCTGGTACGAGGAGCAGCGTGGTCCGATCGCCTGGCCGACACCTCCCGGGTCGAGGCTGGACGCGTAGAAAGCAAGCAGTCCTTTTTTGAAAAAGGACCAAAAAACTTTTACTCCCAAGCCTGCATCAAGGTAGAGCACCCAATGCAAGCACACACGCTGGCAGAACCAGGCATGACCGTGGTGCAGGCGCAGGAGCAAAAGTTTTTTGCTTCTTTTTTTCAAAAAAAAGGCCTTTCTTGCCTTACGTATGTCAGCCTCAAAGCAGGCGGCAAAGGCGATGGTGCACTGCAAAAGAGACTTTGTGAGACTGCGCGGCGTGTGTATCATACCTTCGCCGTATGATTTCGGAGCTGCCGAGCGTGCCTGTCCCCTATCTGCCCGCCTTTCTGCGATCCACCGACAAGCCTAGCCGCTTGGCTCTATTGCAGGTGGTCGCGGTGATGGCCGCGCTCCCGGCGTACGCGCAGGACGACGTCAGCACGCCAACGCGTGGAGTTACGCCGGCCGCGCCGACGGCGCCCAGTTCTCCAACACCCCACCAGCCCACCGCACAGCCGCCTGCAGCTGCGGCACCGGCCATCGAGCAGATCACCGTCACTGCCGAGCGCCGCAGCCAGAGCGTGCAGAGCATCGGCAGCTCGATCAGCGTGATCTCCGGGCGCGAGCTGGCCGCACGCAACGTCAACGACGCGTTCGACCTGCAGTATCAGACGCCATCCTTGCAGGTGACGCCGCAATTCGGCAGCGGCCAGCTCGAATACGCCATCCGCGGCGTCGGCTTCGAGGATTACGCCAGCAACAACGCGCCCACCGTCGGCCTCTACATCGACGAGGTGGCGTTCCCGGTGCCGTTCGAGACCAACGGGCAGATCTACGACGTGCAGCGCGTCGAGGTTCTGCGCGGTCCGCAGGGCACGCTCTACGGCCGCAACACCACCGGCGGCGCGATCAACTACGTGCTCAACAAGCCGACGAAGGACTTCGAGGGCGGGCTCACCGTGCAGTACGGACGGTTCGACTCGGCGCTGGTCGAAGGCCACCTGTCGGGGTCCCTCGCCCCGAACGTGCAGGTGCGCATCGCCGGCGAAACCCAGCAGGGCGGCGCCTGGCAGCACGGGCCGGACAACTCGATGCTCGGCAACCTGGACCGCAGCAGCCTGCGCACACTGATCGACTGGGAGCCCACCGACACGCTGAGGATAGAGACCGACCTGCACGGCAGCCACGACCGGTCGGACGCGCTCGGCACGCACCTCTACGCGCCCAACACCGCGTTGCCGGATGCTGGCGTGCCGGGGCCCGTCTTTCCGGTCGACCCGAACCGTTACGACACGCAGTGGGGCACGTCGCCGCTGTTCGCCAGGCAGATCGGCATCTCGCCGGACACGAAGCCGTTCGGCCACCTCGACACCCTCGGCGCCAGTGTGCGCGCCGACCAGACTTTCGAGGCCGGCACGCTGACCGACCTGGTCAGCTACGACTACGCGGCGCGGCAGGAGTACGACAATTTCGACGCCTCCCCGCTGGCGCTGGCCGACGTGTACTTCAACACGCGCGCCAACGTGTTCGCCAACGAGCTGCGCTTCACGTCGAACACCGGCAGCCGGCTCACCTACGTTGTCGGCCTGTACTACAGCAACCAGTACCTTGCAGACGACTACGAGGGCGGCTTCGACCAGATCTACGGCCTCGACACCAAGGTCCAGTACTCGCAGACGGTGAACACCGAGAGCGGCTTCGGCCAGGCGAGCTACAAGATCGACAACGCCCTGACGCTGACAGGCGGTTTGCGGATCGAGCACGAGGAGCGTCAGCTGAACAACTTCCGTTCGCTGTTCCTCGCCGACACCGTGCTCGCCAACCCCGCCAACAACAGCGTTGGCCGGCAGACCCTCGATTTCACCAAGCCGTCCGGCAAGGTCGAGCTGCAATACGTGCCGTTCACCAACGACATGCTGTACGCGCTCGTCAGCCACGGCGTGAAGTCGGGCGGCTTTACCACCTACAACTCCGCCGAACCGCAAATCGGCACGCGGCCGTTCCTGCCGGAAACGGTGTGGGATTACGAGGCCGGCAACAAGTTGGACCTGCCCGGCGCCAACCTGCGCGTCGACGTGGCGGGGTTCTACTACCAATACCAGAACCAGCAGATACAGTCCGCCGTGGTCAACCCGTTGACCGGGCTGATCGGCTCCATCGTCAACGCGCCGCGCTCGCACCTCTACGGCGGCGAGGCCGAGGTCACCTGGTCGCCGATCCGCAACCTCACGCTGCGGCAGGGCGTCGGCTCCTCGGTCGGCGCTTTCGACGAGTTCCGCTCGGTGCTCAGCGCGGTGCGCCAGGACGGCGTGTTCGTCGGCATCTACCAGAACCGCGCCGGCGAGGCCCTGCCGTTCCCCAAGTTCACCGCCAACGGATCGGCCTCCTACCTGTTCGACCTCGGCCGCTACACGTTGACCACGAGCGCCGACTACAGCCTGCGGACCACTTACAACTCGCTGTTCGGCAGCCTCTACAACGTCGCCGGCTACACGCTGGTGAACGCGCACGTGACGTTTGCGCCGGCGAACAACCGCTGGACGCTGACCGCGTTCGGCCAGAACATCCTGGACAAGCGCTACGACGTCGACCGCAACTTCTTCGACGTCGGCGACGACATCGCGACAGCGGGGCTGCCGGCGACGTATGGTGTGCGGGCTACGTTGAATTTCTAGGAACGTACCCGGTGTTTAAGGAAGGCAAGCGGTTCTTTTTTGAAAAAAAGAACCAAAAAACTTTTGTTCCCTTGGGCGCGCGCTGCAGAAACCTCCGCGACAGCAGGCGCAAAAGTTTTTTGCTGCTTTTTTTCAAAAAAGCAGGCCTTGCTTTCTTCCTAGTATCCCAAGTCTTGACTCCGGCGTCCGCACAGAAGGCCACACTCTCCGTCGGCCTGGTGCTCGAACCGCCCGTGCTCGACCCCACGATCAACCCGGCCGACCCGATCCGTTCGATCACCAACGGCAACGTCTTCGAGGGCCTCACCTGGATCGGCGAGGACGGCCGCGTGCAGCCGCGCCTGGCCACCGGCTGGACCGTCTCGCCCGACGGCCTGACCTACCGCTTCCAGCTTCGTGCCGGCGTGCGCTTCCACGACGGCACCGTGTTCGACTGCAGCAT
>CAXUIR010000032.1:0-9894 GCA_964251005.1 uncultured Acetobacteraceae bacterium
TCAAGGGCGTGGACCACCTGGCCTCCATGCGCCGCCTGCTGTCGGTGCTGCGCCCGGTGCGGCCTGACGTGATCCACTTCCAGTGGCTGCCGCTGCCGCTGTTCGACGCGCGGCTGTTGCCGGCGTTCCGCCGTTTGGCCCCGGTGGTCCTCACGGTGCACGACACCGACCCGTTCAACGGCGCGCCGACGGCACGGCTGCAGCGCGCCGGGTTTGCCGCCTCGCTCGCCGGCTGCGACCGCCTGATCGTGCACACTGCCCAGGGTGCCGGCCGGCTGGCGGCTCTTGGCGTGGACCCGGCCAAGGTGACGCTGATGCCGCACGGGCCGCTCGCCTCGGTGGACAATGCCGGGCCGGACGACATGCTGGGCGAGCTCACCTTCGTGCTGTTCGGCAAGATCAAGCCGTACAAGGGCGCCGACCTGCTGGTGGAAGCATTTGCCGCCTTGCCGGAGCCGGCGCGCCGGCAGGCGAGGCTGCGCGTCGTCGGCCAGCCCTACATGGAGCTCGACGGGTTGCGCGCCCTGGCGGCGTCGCGCGGGGTTGCCGACCGGCTGGTGCTGGAGCCGCGCTTCGTCGCCGAGGCGGAGATGGCGGCGGTGTTCGCGCCGGGCAGCGTGGCAGTGTTCCCCTACCGCGAGATCGAGGCGAGCGGCGTGCTGTCCTTGGCGCTGGCGCACGGGCGGCCGGTAATCGCCTCCCGGCTGGGCAACTTCGCCGAGACCCTGCACGACGGGATGGACGGGCGGCTGGTGATCCCGGGCGACGTGGCGGCCCTGCGCGACGCCATGCTGGAGCTGATCGAAGACCGGGCGCTTGCCGCCGAGCGTGGCCGGCGGGCGCGTGCGCTGGCCGGCTCGCTGCCGGGCTGGGCAGAGATCGGGCGGCGCACGCGCGCGCTGTACGAGGATGTGTACGGCCGGGCAGGGCCCGCCACGACCCACGCCCAGCGCATGCCGGAGCTGGCCGGATGACCTCGCCGCCGCGCACCGCCGTGCTGTTCCGCACCCATTTCTGGGACGATTTTGCCCGCCGCCAGTTCGACCGCCTACTCGCCCGCGCGGACGGCACCGACGTGTTCGTCCTGGTGGACGAGACCAACGGCCCGGTCGCCGGCATAGAACACGACCGCGTGCTGCGGGTGACCGAGGCGGGGCTGCTGCAGATGGGCTTCGCCCGCGCCGGCCAGGGCAGCCTGCTATGGTTCAACGGCGACTACCCACTTTACCGCTTCCTGCAGCTGCACCCGGATTACGACTACGTGCTGCAGCTGGAATACGACGTACAGGTGAGCCGCCCGCTTGCCGAACTGGTGCAACGTGCCAGCGCCGAGCGGGTGGACTTCGTCGGCCTGACCAAGGGCGAGCCGGTGCCGGAGTGGTACTGGCTGGACAGCATGCTGCAGGCCTACGCGCTGCCCGACGTGCGCCACCAGCTGATCTGCTTGTCGCTGTTCTCGGCCGCCGCTCTGCACCACCTCTGGCAGGTCCGGCTGGAGCACGCGGCGTCCTGGCGCGCCGGCACACTGACCGCCTGGCCGTTCTGCGAAGGGTTCATCCCCACCCAACTCGCCGCCGACGGGTTCGCCTGCCGCGAGCTCAGCGATTTCGGCAGCACCGGCGCCTACGACCACTGGCCGCCCTTCCTGGAAGGCGACCCGGCCGGCCTCGCCGGCGAGGACTTCGTCCACCCGGTGCTCGACGAGCCCCGCTACGTCGCCAGCATGCAGAAGTATCACGTGGGGCTGGGCGGCTTCCTCAACCCGGCCAGCCAGTTCCACCGCAAGCTGCGCCGCCTGCCGCCGCGCCGCTACGCGTCCGTGCTGCTGTCCAGTTTCGCCCAGAAGGCACGCCGCACCCTGGCCGACGCCGCCCGCGCCGTGCGGCCCCGCGCGCAGCATGCCGCCACAGCCGGAAAGGGCTAAACCTCCGATGATCTCAGCCCACGAGTTCCGCTACGTCGTTGCCGGCAGCGGCTTCTTCGGCGCGGTGATGGCCGAACGTATCGCCACCGTCCTGGGCGAGCCGGTGCTGGTGCTGGAGAAGCGCGACCATTTCGGCGGCAACTCGTTCTCCGAGCGCGACCCGGCCACCGGCATCGAGTATCACCGCTACGGCACCCACCTGTTCCACACCTCGCAGCCCGACGTGTGGGCGTGGATCAACCGCTTCACCGCGTTCAACAACTACCGCCACCGCGTGCTGACCCGCCACGCCGGCCGCATGTACACCATGCCGATCAACCTGATGACGCTGAACAGCTTCTTCGGCACCGACCTCAGGCCGTCGAAAGCAGAGGCGTTTATCCAGTCCAAGGCGGCCGAGGCAGGCTTCACCGACCCGCAGAACTTCGAGGAAAAGGCGGTCAGCCTGATCGGCCGCGACCTCTACGAGGCGTTCATCCGCCACTATACCGCCAAGCAGTGGGAGACCGACCCCACCCTGCTGCCGGCGGCCACCATCAGCCGCCTGCCGGTGCGGTTCAACTACAACGACTTCTACTTCAACGACATCTACGAGGGACTGCCGCTGGACGGCTATCACGCGATTTTCGAGCGCGTGTTCGCCGACCCGCGCATCAAGGTGGTCTGCAACACCGACTTCTTCGACGTGCGCCCCAACCTGCACCCAGAGGCGCGCATCATCTACACCGGCCCCGTGGACCGCTACTTCGACGACCGGCTGGGCAAGCTCGGCTGGCGCACGCTGGATTTCGAGATCGAGCGGCCGGCGATGGAAGACTACCAGGGCGCCTCCGTGGTGAACTACCCCGACGCCGACGTGCGGTTCACCCGCATCCACGAGTTCCGCCACCTGCACCCGGAGCGGCGCTACACGCCGGACGCGACGCTGATCATGCGCGAGTACTCGCGCTTCGCCCAGGCGAACGACGAGCCATACTACCCGATCAACACGCCGGCCGACCGCGACCTCTACGACGGCTACGCGGCGCTGGCGGCCGCCGAGACGGGGGTCATCTTCGGCGGTCGGCTGGGCACCTATCGCTACCTCGACATGCACCAGGCGATCGGCGCCGCGCTGAAGTCGTTCGAGCGCGAATTGTTGCCGCAGGTGCAAGGCGGTGTTGCGGCAGCTGCCTAGAAGGCTGCCCTGACAGCGTGCTGACGCGATGTGTCTTGCGACAGCGTGCTACTCGCAGCCAGGTAAATAGTGAGCTCTCCAGGATAGTTCGGTGCACATACCGACAAGAGGATCGCCAAGGCGGCCCGGACCAATGACGCCGCCGAGGCGACTCCGCTTTGCTGTTAAGAACCACGTCACCTGACCCTCGGGCCGACGCTCGAACTATTAATGCCAACGTGCCTGAAGACTGACCGGTCCAAAGCAAGCAAGGCCTTCTTTTTTGAAAAAAAGAAGCAAAAAACTTTTATCTCCGCTGTCGCGGACTTACCCGGAGAGCGCGCGACAGCGGAGTCAAAAGTTTTTTGGTTCTTTTTTTCAAAAAAGAACCGCTTGCCTTACCTTTCACCAGTCGTGATTTCAGGCTGCAGGCAGAAAAGACCGCCAAGGTGACTTTTTAGACGATTACTCCTTCTTTTCGCGTGCCACGCAACGGTTTGCTACAACCGACTCTTCGCATTCGCAGACGGCGCATGTTACGGTATCGGTCAAAAGCAAGGGTAGGAACGTGGACGCCATGCCGGACCTGTCGCTGGTCAAAGCACAGGACGCGATGCTGCCGAGTGCACCGGCGACTGAGCTGCCATGTTTCGACCCGACTGCGCCGTCGATCTTTCACCAGGACTGGTGGCTGGACGCGGTCACCGGAGGCGACTACCGGCAGGCCGTCGTTACCTGCGGCCAAACCCGGGTCGGCGCGTTTCCCTACGTGCTGCAGCCGGTGGCGTTCGGCCACGTGGTGTGCGGCATGCCGGAGCTGACGCATTTCCTGGGCCCGGCCATCGACGACGGCCCCGGTGCCGCCTGCAACCGCATCTTGCGGCGCGCGGAGATCACCCGGGAGCTGCTGGCGCAGGTGCCGCGCACCAGCGGCTTCTGGCAGGTCATGCACCGCAATACGTCCGACACGCTGGTCTACCAGGATTTGGGCTTCACCACCGGTGTGCGGTTCACCTTCGACGTGCTGCCTGCCGAGTCGGCGGTGCTCTGGCGCAACATGCGCGACAAAACCCGCAACGTAATCCGCCGCGCCGGCGAGCAGTTCCGCGTCGCAGAGTGGCGAGACGTCAGCGCGTTCGCCGCCCACTACGCGGACAACCGCCAGCGCGCCGGCAGCCACTGCCACTATTCGCCGGCGCTGATCGAGCGCGTGTGCCAGGCAGCCTCGTCGCGCGGGCTGGGGCGCAGCCGGGCTGCCGAGGGTGCCGACGGCACGCCGATGGCGGCGATCTTCTACGTGTGGGACAGCCAGGCCGCCTACTACCTGATGACCACGCGCCGGCCGGACGCGCATAACGGCGCGGTCAGCCTGCTGCTGTGGGACGCGATGCGAGAGGTGGCCGCGCGCCGGCTGGTGTTCGACTTCGAGGGGGTAGTGACGCCCGGCGCCGCGTTGTTCTTCACCGGGTTCGGCGGCGTCGTCTCGCCGCGTTACGTGGTCAGCCGGTTCAGCTTCGGACACCGGATGGCTGGCAGAGTGTCTAACCCATTGCGGCGGCGGGGTGTTGGCGCGTACGTCTGACCAGCCGGGCGGGCTAAAGCGTTTTCCGGTTTCGTTTGATCCCCTGATACCAACCTTCTCGGGTTTTGACCGGCGATAAGAGAAGAAAGCGGTTCTTTTTTGAAAAAAATAATCAAAAAACTTTTGTTTCCTTGAGTACACGCTGAAGGAAGGTTCGCGATAGCAGGACCGATTGTTTTATCGCTTTTAAACAATCCTTGTCTTTCCAGTCGGACATCGAAGGATTGCGTTCCGAGCCTCTAGTGAAAGCGGATCGGAAACGCCGTAGGTCGTTGTCTAGAATGCACCTTCCGGCGGGCGATCAGGTCGGGTCGCGTTCCAACTGGCGAGGACCGTCCACTCGGCCGGAATGCGCAATGCAAAGCCGACTGCCGTGGCCGCTTCGCGAGCCTGGAGCAATCCAGGCCGCACCACCGAAGCGCAAACATCGAAAAACGCCGGAATGCCGGCTTGAAATCCAATTCGACCGTGGTCAAACGATAACGCACGAGAACCCATGGTCGTTATGCGTTGTAAATGTTGCGGGGTAGTCCGCGACAGCCGAAGCAAAAGTTTTTTGCTGCTTTTTTTCAAAAAAGCAGGCCTTGCTTGCTTACTTCAGCCCCGCTAGCGCGCCATCTACGGAAGTCAGCTGGGGCTAATGGCCGGAAACACGCCCCCAAGCGTCAACTTAACCAGCAAGCCCGGTGTATCGCTCGGTCAGGCTGCTCGGAGCAGGGCCAGGAGCTCGGTAGGGACAGGCTCTTCCAGGGTGGAGTCGTAGCGCTGCGTTAGGTCGTAACGGACCCAGGCTTCGATACCGGCGGCCTCATCCTTGTCGCGCATGAGCATGTCGCTCCCTCGTCTATCATCGCTGCCACTCATGGGTCTCCAATGCTGGACAGCGCATCGGGTTGCACCGTTTCAGGCAAAACCTGAAAAAACTCGGGTTTTGCAACCCCCCGGCTCGGGGTTTTTTGCTAGAAAGCACCGCTTGCCGTCTCAGGGCGGCTGTTCCGACGTCTCCGCCGGCGCTGCGCGAGCCCGCCCCTTCGCCCGGCTCTTGTTGGCATACCAGGCGGCCACTGCGCCCACCGCCCACAGCAGCACTGCGCCGGACACGTTGACCGCCACCTGCATCACTGCGCCGCTGTTCGCTTCCGTGGCCAGACGGCCGAGGAAGGCGAGGAAGATGCCGGCGCAGAAGACCGGCAGCGAGTGCTGTCCGGCCAGCACGAAGGGTGCGGCGGCCCAGGACCTGATCCAGCCGGCATCGGCGCGGACCAGCCGTGTCGCCAGCCAGGTCAGCGCCAGGATGGACAGCAGGCGGAACGGGTGCAGCCCGGCCTTGTCCACGTTCATCAGCGCGTGCACGGCCGGGTCCGGCAGCCAGGCGACGCTGCCGGGGTGGACCCAGACCACCCATTGCATAAGCAGGCCGAAGAGCACCAGCAGCACGGCGCAGACGTCGAACAGCCTGGCCTGGCTGCGCGGCACCTCCCCGGGGGAAAACGACAGGATGGCGCCCATGGTGAACAGCAGCTGCCAGCACAACGGGTTGAAGAACCAGCCGCCGCCGGTCCAGCTCGGCAGGTTGAGCGAGAACACCCTCGCTGCGAGGTAGAGTGCCAGCGACAGGCCGGCGAGCAGCCCCGGGCGCCGCAGCAGCGGCAGGGTGAGCGCGAACATCAGCAGCAACGCGACGTAGAGCGGCAGGATGTTGAGATAGGCCGGCTGGAAGTGCAGGGTCAGCGCCTCGAACAGGGCGCGGTACGGCGCCTCGCCCAGCACGTTGAGGTGGATCTCGTCGAGGTAGTCCGCACGGTCCAGCTTGGTGGCCGACATGCCTACCTGGGCGGCGAAGACCACGAACAGGAAGATGTGGGCGATGTAGAGCGTCCAGGCGCGGCGGACCACGTCGGCCGCAGCGGACAGCCAGCCCTGGCTGCGCATGGTGCCGCCGTAGGCGATACCGCCGGCGTAGCCTGCCAGCAGCACGAAGATTTCGGTGGCGTCGCACAGCGCGTAGTTGCGGATGGACAGCACGCCGAGCCAGTCCGCCGGCACGTGGTCGGTGAAGATCCACCACAGCGAGAGGCCGCGGAAGAAGTCAATCCGCAGGTCGCGGTTGGTGCGGATCAGGCCCTGCTGCACCGGCGCGGCGCTGCGGGCGGGCAGGGCCGGCCTGACCAGGTCGGGCTCGAGGCTGGCGGAGGATAGGGCTGGGCCTGGCACACCGCAGTAGAGGGGGCGGCGGCCACGTCCGGTCAAGGCGGCAAACGCGACACAATGTTGCAGCCGGTGCGGCAGTCCGGCCACCCTGGCCGGGAGGTGACTTGCAAGGTTCCGGCCTGGTTCGCAGGCCGTGCACGCTCCGGTCTGCCCTCGGGGAGCGAACGTCCGCACCGACACCGTGTGCAACCGGACGGGCCGGCTGCGTTGGCACAGGGTGACGAGAGTAAGGCATCCTTTAGTACGTTCGCTGCCGGCCGGGCGGCCTAACAGGCGGACAGGTTTTGCCTGACGCGGCGGAAACTGTCGTCGGCATCGGCGCCTCGGCTGGCGGGCTGGACGCGTTCCGCGCCTTCTTCTCCAACATGCCGGCAGACAGCGGCATGGCGTTCGTCGTCGTGCTGCACTTGCCTGCCCACCGCAAGAGCATGCTGCCGGAGATCCTGCAGCGCTGGACGAAGATGCCGGTGCGGGCGGTCGAAGACGGCGACCTGGTGGCGGTCAACACCGTCTACGTGCCGCCGCCGCATTTGGGGCTGCTCCTGCGCGACGGCCGCCTGCGTCTGGAGTCGGAGCCGTCGAACGTGCCGCCGGATTTCCGCCCGATCGACGGCTTCTTCGACACGCTGGCGGCCAGCTACCGTGACCACGCGGTGGGCATCGTGCTGTCGGGCACCGGCAGCGACGGGGCGCTCGGGCTGAAGGCAATCCGCGCCTGCGGCGGGTTGACGTTCGCGCAACGCTTCGACCAGGCGGACGACGACGTCACCCACTATGAGGACATGCCGGCAGGCGCCATCGCGACGGGCGCCGTGGACTTGGTGGTGCCGGTGCAGGAGATGGCGGGCCACCTGCTGCGCCTGCGCGGCGCCGAGCTGGAAAGGCCGGCCGGCGGTCCGGACGGGGCTGCGGACGACGCGGTGCGGCTGCGCATCTGCGCGGTGCTGCGCGCCCGGGTGGGACATGATTTCTCCAACTACAAGGAGAAGACGTTTCTGCGCCGGGTGGGACGCCGCATGCAGGTGCTCGGGATCGACTCGATGTCGGACTACGCCGAGCACCTGGAAGGCTCGGCCAGCGAGCCGCTGATGCTGTTCCGCGACCTGCTGATCCGGGTGACCAGCTTCTTCCGCGACACCGAGGCGTTCGAGGTGATCGAGCGCATGGTGATCCCGCGCCTGTTCGAGGGCAAGCAGGCCGACGACACGGTGCGCGTCTGGGTGCCCGGCTGCAGCACCGGCGAGGAGGCCTACTCGCTGGCCATCCTGATGCGCGAGCACATGGACACCGTGCGCGGGCCGCCGCGCGTGCAGATCTTCGCCACCGACATCGACGAGCCGGCGATCGGCACCGCGCGGATGGGACGCTACCCCAGCATGCTGGTGGAAGGCATGCCGGAAGAGCGGCTGAAGCGCTTCTTCATCCCGTCGGACTCGGGCTACATCGTCGCCAAGGAGATACGCGACGTCTGTACCTTCTCCGCCCACAGCCTGGTGCGCGACCCGCCGTTCTCCCGCGTCCACCTCGTCTCCTGCCGCAACTTGCTGATCTATCTCGACAGCGAGTTGCAGGCGAAGGTCATCCCGACGTTCCACTACGCGCTGCTGCCGCGCGGCCTGCTGATCCTCGGCATTTCCGAGAGCACGTCGCGTCACGAGGACCTGTTCGAGCCGATCGACAAGACCGCCCGCATCTTCGCGCGGCGCAACGTGCGCACGCCGCGTATCGAGCTGACCAGCCGGGACGTGCGGCGTCTCGCGCACCCGGAACGGTCCGCCCAGTCCGCCGTCGCACCGCCGCAGGCCGGCAGGGAGGGCAGAACCGAGGTGAGCAGCGAGGGGCCGGGCCGGCCGTCGGTCACGTTGCGCGGGCTGGCACACCGGGCGGAATCCATGCTGTCCGGCCTGCTCACGGCGGCCGGCGCCGGCGACGCGTCCAGCCTGGCGCGCGAGCTTTCGGCCACGCGAGGCGAGCTGCAGTCGGTCCGCGAGGAGCAGGAGACAGCGGTCGAGGAGTTGCGCAGCGCCAACGAGGAACTGCACTCCGTCAACGAGGAGCTGCAATCGACCAACGAGGAGCTGGAGACTTCCAAGGAGGAGATCCAGTCGGTCAACGAGGAGCTGCACACCGTCAACGCCCAGCTGCAGGAGAAGGTGGACGAGCTGGACCGGGTAGCCAGCGACCTGCGTAACCTGTTCGACAGCACGCAGATCGCCACCGTGTTCCTCGACCGCCGCCTGGTGGTGCGCAGTTTCACCCCGGCGATCGCCGCGCTCTACAACCTCATCCCGTCCGACGTCGGCCGGCCGTTAACCGACATCGCCGGGCACCTGCGCTACGACCACCTTGGCCACGACGCGGCGCAGGTGCTGCGTACGCTGGTGCCGTTCGAGCGGCAGGTGACCACGCTGGACGGTGCCAGCCACTACATCCTGCGCATCCTGCCGTACCGTGGCTCCGACAGCACGGTCAGCGGCACGCTGGTGACCTTCGTGGACGTGACGACCGTGGTGCGCGCCGAGCAGCACCAGCGGCTGCTGGTGGACGAGCTGAACCACCGGGTGAAGAACATGCTCACCGTGGTGATCTCGCTGGCCACACAGACGCTGCGCCGCTCGACCGACATCAGGAGCTTCCACGAGTCGTTTCTCGGCCGGGTGCATGCGCTGTCGGCCAGCTACACGCTGCTGAGCCGGGAGAACTGGGTCAGCATCCGCCTGGGCGACGTGATCGCCGAGGAAGTGCGCCCGTTCGTCGAGGCGCAGAGCGACCGCATCAGCCTGTCCGGAGAGGACGTGCAGCTGGTGCCAGCGGCGGCACTGGCCTTCGGCATGGCGATCCACGAACTGGCGACCAACGCGGTGAAGTACGGCAGCCTGTCGGACCCCGCCGGCACCGTGTCGATCACCTGGCGGGTGGAGGCGGCGGAGGCCGGGCAAGGCAGCCGGTTGGCGCTGGACTGGGTGGAGCAGGGTGGCCCGCCGGTCAGCGCGCCGCGGCAGACCGGTTTCGGCACCATGC
>CAXUIR010000032.1:9904-12317 GCA_964251005.1 uncultured Acetobacteraceae bacterium
CATGCTGATCCAGCGGAGCCTGTCGCACGAGCTGGGCGGCGACGCCACGCTGGAGTATCGGCTCGAAGGACTACAGGCGCATCTGCACGGAGCGATGGATCGTGTCTCATACAATCATGCGCCGCAGCCCGCCGGTGTCTAGGCGCTTGGGTTCGCCCGGATTCGACGGCCTCGCCGGCGTCAAGGTCCTGGTGGTCGAAGACGAGCTGCTGGTGGCGATGCTGATCGAGGAAACGCTGGTGGATTACGGGTGCCAGGTGGTCGGGCCGTTCACCACGGTGGGCACGGCGCTAGCCGCGGCGCGGGACGTGCAGGCGGACCTGGCGTTGCTGGACGTGAACCTGCGCGGCGAGCGGGTGTATCCGGTGGCGGAGGTGCTGGAAGGCAGGCGGATCCCGTTCCTGCTGCTGTCCGGCTACGGGCACGAGGCGGTGCCGGCGGAGCACCCGCTCTGGGTTTCGTGCAGCAAGCCGTTCCTGCCGACGGAGCTGTTGCGGGCGATGTCTGCGTTGCTGGCGCGGGACCCTCCGGAAGAGAAGCAAGCGGTTCTTTTTTAAAATAAGAATCACAACTTTTGCCTCCGCTGTCGCGCGCTTGCCGGACAGGACCGCGACAGCGGAAGCAAAAGCTTTTTGCTTCTTTTTCTCGAAAAAGAAGCGCTTGTTTTAGTTCAGATCGTCAGCAATCCCAATCACATCCTGCGCCGCCGGACAGTTCGGGTGCCGGGTGAGCAACGGCACCTGCCGTCGGATCGCATCGCGCACCCGTTCGTCCCGCCGGACCACCCCCGCCAGCGCCGGATGAGTGCCGAGGAAGCTGGCGCAGGCGCGCGCCAGCGTGGCGAAGGTGCGCTGGCCGGAGGCGGCAGTAGCGGCCTGATTGACAACGATTCGGGCGTCCGGCCTGCAGCCGTCCACCGCCACGTCGGCGGCGTGCAGCTTCAGCACCGCGTAAGCGTCGGTGAGCGAGGTCGGCTCGTCCGTGGCGACGACCAGCAGCGTGTCCGCCCAGCTTGCCAGCCGGCGGGTAGCGGCGTCCAGCCCGGCGCCAAGGTCCAGCAGGAGCGTCGCGTGCGGCTGGCAGGACAGCTCGTTCAGCAGCCACTCCAGCCGCAGCGGCGCCAGGGCGGCCAGGCTGCCGGAGCCGGAGCGGCCGGGCAGGACGTCGAATCCGGCATCACTCACGCGGGTGGCGGCGGCTGCGAGCGGCACGCGGCCGGAGAGCACCGCGCCGAGGTCGTGGTCCGGGCAGAGGCCCAGCTGGATGTCGATGTTGGCGAGGCCGAGGTCGCCGTCGAACAGCAGCACGCTCTGGCCGGACTGCGCCAAGGCGTGCGCCAGGGTGATGGCGAACCAGGTCTTGCCGACGCCGCCCTTGCCCGAGGCGATGGCAATCCGACGCGGCCGCGCGGCGGCCGGAGCGTTGGCCGGCCGCGTCGGGCCGGGTAAGCTGGCCGGAGACCGACCCAGCTCCCTGTCCTGGGAAGCTCCTGCATCCGGTTCAGTCGGATGATGCTCCAGGGCAGCGTGGTCGAAGCGCGGCAGGCTATCCATAGTGCATGTCCCATGACTCTGCCGCCCGGGCACGGGCGCGGGGAAAGACGGGGGTTCGCAGCGTGTGCGATGGCGCCTCGGGCGGCGGCGTGTGCAGCGCCCGTGCGTCGAGCGCCCCCGTGCCGAGCGCCCCCGTGCCGAGCGCCCCCGTACCGAGCGACCGCGTGTCGAACGCCGGCGTGTCGAACGCCTGCGTTTCCAGCGCCGGCGTTTCCAGCGCCTGCATGTCCAGCCCTCGCCTACCCAGCCCTCGCGTATCCAGCCCTCGCCTATCCAGATTGGGGCTGTCCGGCTCGCCGGCGTGCAGGCGGGGTGGCGGGGCGAGCAGGCGGGCGGCGAGGAACTCGGGCGTGAGACGGACCAGCCCGTCGGTGGCGCCGGTGCCGATGCCGGCTTCCGTCAGCATCAGGCCGGGTGCAGCCGCCGCGAGCACGCAGCCCAGGCGCCGGGCGATGTCCAGCCGGGTGGGCAGCAGGTGGCTCACGCCGAGGCCTGCGAAAGCGTGCGCCTGCTCGGCCGCCTCCTCGGGGTGGGCGCCGGCGGCCATGACCAGGATGGGGACGGCACCGGAATGTTGGGCGAGGCCGGCCAGGGAGTCGGACTCCGCGGCGTCGAACGGGTTGGTGCCGGCCGTGTCGATCAGGATGGGTGCGCCGGGCGGTGCCTGGGTGAGCGCACGGCGCAAGGTGGCGGGCGTGCTGGCAGCCAGCAAGGTCAGGCCGAGCAGGCGGGTGTAGGCGGCCAGCTCCTCGGCGCCGCCGGCGCGCCGGCCGTCCGCGGTGATCACCAGCGGTAGTGTGCCGGCCAGGACCAGCCTGGTGGCCAGACGGGCGACGGTGAGGGTCTTGCCGGCGCCGGGT
>CAXUIR010000033.1:0-12226 GCA_964251005.1 uncultured Acetobacteraceae bacterium
GCCGGACAGGCGCTGCGTCGGCGTGGCCGCCCGGTCCGCGTCCAGCCCGAAGCGGGCGAGCTGGGCGCGCACCTGGGGGGGGAGCGCCTGCGGCAGCGCGCGCGCCATGTGCGCGACCGGCGTCTCCGCACCCACCAGCTCGGCCTCCTGGTGCTGGGCGAAGTAGCCCACCCGCAGCTTGCCCGATCGGCGCATCTCGCCGGAGATCGGCGCCAGCCGTCCAGCCACCAGCTTGGCCAGCGTGGACTTGCCGTTGCCGTTGGCCCCCAGCAGGGCGATGCGGTCGTCCATGCCCACGCTCAGCGACAGACCGCGCAGCACCGCCACCCCGTCGTAGCCGACGCTGACGCGGTCCAATGCCAGGACCGGCGGGGCAAGTTGCGCCGGCTCGGGGAAGCTGAACCTGGTCGGCGCCGCCTCGATCACCGTCTCGATCACCGGCAGCCGCTCCAGCGCCTTGATGCGCGCCTGCGCCTGCCGCGCCTTGGTCGCACTGGCACGGAAGCGATCCACGAAGGCCTGCATGTGCGCGCGCTGCGCGGCGATGCGCTCGGCGGCGCGGCCAAGTTGCATCGCCTGTTCGGTGCGGATGCGCACGAACTCGGTGTAGCCGCCCGGGGTAAGGCTCAGCTTCTGCCGGTCCAAATGCGCGATGCTGTCCACCGCGCGGTCCAGCAAGCCGCGGTCGTGGCTGACCACCACGGCCGCACCGGGAAACTTGGCGAGCCAGCCCTCCAGCCACAGCGTCGCTTCCAGGTCCAGGTGGTTGGTCGGCTCGTCCAGCAGCAGCAGGTCGGGGGCGGCGAACAGGGCGGTGGCCAGCGCCACGCGCATGCGCCAGCCGCCGGAGTAGCTGTCCACCGGGCGCGCCTGCGCCGCCGCGTCGAAGCCTAGGCCGGAGAGGATGGCGGCGGCACGCGCCGGTGCAGACTCTGCGCCGATGGTGCGCAGGCGCTCGTGGATGTCGGCCAGGCGGGCAGGCTCGGCGGTGTCGAGCTCGCGCAGCAGGGCCAGGCGCTCGGGGTCGCCTTCCAGCACGGTCTCCAGCAGGGATTGCGGGCCTGAGGGTGCGGTCTGGCGCACCTGCGCCATGCGGGCGCGGGCGGAAAGGCGGATGTCCCCGCCGTCGGCGCCGAGCTCGCCGCTGATGGCACGCAGCAGGGTAGACTTGCCGGCGCCGTTGCGGCCGACCAGGCCGATGCGGCGGCCCGCGTCCACGGTGAGGTCAGCGCGGTCCAGCAGGGTGCGGCCGGCCATGCGCAGGGTCAGGCCGGTGATCGTGAGCAGGCTCATAAGACAGAAAGAAAGGCCTTCTTTTTTGAAAAAAAGAAGCAAAAAACTTTTGTCTCCGCTGTCGCGCGCTCGTGGGAGAGTCCCCGACAGGGAGTAAAAGTTTTTTGGTTCTTTTTTCCAAAAAAGAACCGCTTGCCTAGCTCGGATTGATCAGCTGGTTCCAGAACGCGCAGTGATGATCCGTCGCAAACGTGGTCTCCGGCGCCGGGTGCGGCGGCGCCAGCGACTGGAACACGTCAGACCCGTTTTCGTAAGGCAGCCAGGACGGCACACCGCGCGTGTCCGGCGAGGACAGTGCGGCGAAGTTCGTCCAGTAGCTCGACATCGTCTTCGACAGCGTCTGCTCGGCCATGGTGAGCTTCAGCGTGCCTGGCAGCACCGGCGTCACCCAGATGAACTGGATCTCGGTAGCGTGCGCTGCCCCGTAGGGGTAGCCCACGTTCGGCAGCGAGTCCTCCGGCGCGTTCTCGTCGTTGAACTCGTAGGCGTAGGTGGGCACGTAAGGCGACAGCCAGCGGTCCACCTGGCGCGCGGTGCAGGCGAACACCTCGTCGGTGATAACCGCAGCCAACGTCAGCACCGGCTGCTTGTACGTGTTCACGGGGTAGAGCTTCACGATCTCCGGCGCCAAAGTGGGCCCGAACACGCTTGCCACCGCGTAGGGATACTGCGCCGCCGTTAGCCCCGCCTCGGCGGTCAGGAACAGCCGGTACTCGTCGTGGTTGGACCCGTTGAGCACCGGCACGCGGTTGAACTGCCCGGCCTTGAGCGCGGTGTTGATGGACAGCGGCAGCGTGGTGCCGTCCACGATGGTCGTGACACTCAGCCCGGCGCTGGCCTCGGTCGCCAGCACGTTCTGCACGCTGGCAGACCGCAGGCAGGCCGTGTCGGTTACAGCACACCCAAGTGCGGCGGCCACCGCAGCGCCGCCCGTCTCCGCCTGTGACAGGGTCGGCAAGGTCAGCGCGTAGGCGCCGCTCTCCACGATGGCGCGGTTGAACAGGCCGTAGGCGCTTGGCGAGACCAGGTTGGACAGCACGCTCAGCCCGCCGGCGGACTCGCCGAAGACGGTCACCTGGTTCGCATCGCCGCCGAAGCCGGCGATGTTGCGGCGCACCCAGTTTAGCGCGAACTGCTGGTCTTGCAGGCCGTAATTGGCCGCCACGTGGCCCTCCGCGTCCAGACCCGCTTCGGCCAGGAAGCCCAGGTAGCCGAGCCGGTAGTTGATGGTGACGACGACGACGTTGCCAGGGTTGACCAGCTTGACCGGATCGTAGTCGTCGCTCTCGCCCACCAGCAGCGCGCCGCCGTGGATCCACACCATTACCGGCAGCGGCTTCGCGTTGGCCGGCCGCTTGGCCGCGGGCGTGTAGACGTTGAGGTAGAGGCAGTCCTCCGACGTGCTGGCGAAGCCGAAGCTGGACGCCAGCTGAGCACAGTGCGGGCCGAAGGCGGTAGCGGTATGGGTCGCCATGCTCTCTGCCACCGGCTGCGGCGGCATCCAGCGCAACGCGCCCACCGGCGGAGCGGCGTAGCGTATGCCCAGGAACTCGTGCATGCCCTGGGCATCCTTGCCGGTGACCTCACCGTTCTGGGTCTTGGCGGTGGGTGCAGCCGCCGCGGCGCCGGCCAGGCTCGCACCGGCCAGCACGAGCGCGCACGCGTGCAGCCGCGATCTTGTTCTGTAAGACATCGACGTTTCTTCCCCAAGGCCGCCCCGATCCGTTCATCGTTCCGGTGGCGCCCTTCGAACAGGGTAGACCACCCTGGGCGCAGGCCGCCAAACGTGGCTTGGTCACAAAAGCGAGAACTGAGGTTGGCTGCGTGGAAACGCGGGAGCTTAAACAGCAAGAAAGCGGTTCTTTTTTGGAAAAAAACCAAAAAAACTTTTATTCCCTCGGGCGCGCGCTGTTGAGCGTTTGCGACGTCGGGCCAGCCGACAGCCGGCCTCTCTACCCTTCGGCGACGCGCCGGCCCTGAGCAGGCTTGCCTCCCTTCGACCTTGCCGGTAAGGCGCGCGCAACAATCCAGGACCGCACGCCCATGGCAACCGAACGCACGCTTTCCATCATTAAGCCGGACGCCACGCGCCGGAACCTCACTGGCAAAATCAACGCAAAGTTCGAGGACGCCGGCCTGCGCATCGTCGCCCAGCGCCGCGTCAAGCTGACCAAGACGCAGGCCGAGGAGTTCTACGGCGTGCACCGCGAGCGGCCGTTCTTCGGCGGGCTGGTGACGTTCATGACCAGTGGGCCGGTGGTGCTGCAGGTGCTCGAAGGCGAAGATGCGGTCGCCGCCAACCGGCGCATCATGGGTGCGACGAACCCGGCAAACGCCGAACCTGGAACAATCCGCAAGGAGTTCGCCGAAGACATCGAAGCAAACTCAGTGCACGGCAGCGACAGCGCGGAGAACGCCGCGACGGAGATCGCATTCTTCTTCAAGCCTGACGAGATCGTGGGCTGAGGCAAGGCGAGCGAACTCGCCCGTCATGCTGGCCATTCACTGGCTTATCAAGTGGCGTTTGTAAGAGAAGCTTTTGTCTTTTGAGTGCGCGCTGCCGACGGGGCGCTGGCAGCTGGACAGGCACCCGAGGGCCTTGGATCTTGATCTTTCTCCGTCCGGCAAGGAAGGCAAGGCCTTCTTTTTCTGAAGAAAAAGAAGCAAAAAGACTTTTGTCACGGCTGTCGCGGACCTCCCCGTAGCGTGCGTTTTGCGAACAGAAGTCTTTTTTGTCGGCGGGCTCATGGTCGGAGCGGACACCCTCAGCGCCATAACCGCATTGTTAACGCGGCTGCACTGTTCGGCTTTCTTCGATGTCGTACCAGCAGCCCTGAACCCTTCGAAGTCCGGCAGAAAAACTTTTGGTCCTGCTGTCGTGGAGCTTCCCTCAGCAGGTAGCCAAGGGAACAAAAGTTTTTTGGTTCTTTTTTTCAAAAAAGAACCGCTTGCTTCGCCTTTCTCCGTTTGAAACCTGAGAGGCTTCGCATCACCCTTCGTTCGCCGGTCGCCCTGCCTAAGGCTTGCGATGTGACCGCCATCTAGGCAGACTGGCCCTGAATAGGCCGAACGATCATCGCGCGTCGGAAGGTAGCCGCCCTCTCGACCTAGGTGTTCGCCTCCGAAGCTGAAACCCGCGGTTCTTTTTCAGAAAAGAACCGCTGGCCTAGAGTTTCAGCCGCCCTCGCCGACCAACCGCCGGTGCCGCCGCTTCTGCCTGCCGTGCCGCGTTATCCAGCAACTCTTCCTGGGTGGTCGAGCACACGCACAACGCGGTCGCTGCATTGCAGCCGTCGGCCAGGACGTAGGCATGGCCCATCCTGCTGTCGATGTAGACCGCTTCGCCGCATAAGATCGTGACTGGATCGTAGAACTCGGTGTGCACCACCACCGCGCCGTCCACGACGTAGATGAATTCCTGCCCGTCGTGCCTGACCATGTCGCCGAACTCTTCCAGCGAGCGTGCCTTCACGCGCGAGACGATGGGGATCATTTCTTTCCGGCGCAGTTCCGGCGAGAGATAGTAGTAGTCGTAATTCGGCGTGGTGACGCACAGCGCGTTGCCCAGGGTTGCGACGCTGCGCCGGCTATTGGCCACCGCTTGTGCCGCGCCCTCCTGCTCCGCGAACAGTTCGGACATGCGGATGCCGAGCCGGTCGCTGATCGTCTGCAGCTTGTCGTAGGTGAGCGTGAGGCGGTCGTGTTCGACCTTGGAAAGGGTGGAGAACGCGATGCCGGTGCGCTCGCTCATCTGCTTCAGCGTCAGGCCATGCCGCGCGCGCAGGGCGCGCATCAGTGAGCCGAGGGTGGGTTTGTTCGCCTGCGCCATCTCTTCTCGGTGTTCCTAGACCGGCTGGAGGAGAGTGAACAGGGTCGCGACTGGCTTTTCAACGATCGCTGCCGGGCGGGCTTGATCCCGGAGTACACGCCAGTTGAACGGTCCGCGACAGCCGAGACAAAAGCTTTTTGCTTCTTTTTCTCGAAAAAGAAGGCCTTCCTTCGCCTAACTATAAATGCCCCCTCGGCGCCGACCCAGCGTTGACACGATCCCAAACAGGCCTATAGCATCCCATATAGGCAGATCAGCGCAATCAGGGGCTTGCGCGCGAGGCCAATCGGGGAGAAATCCATGCAGCGCGTTATCGTCCGCACGCGCGTCGTGGTGGCGCTTGCCTCGGCCGCCACGGCGTCCGCCGCAGCGCAGACGCCGCTGGCGGGTTCGCTGGCTGTTGCGCCGCCGTCCGTCAGCTCGCCGAACCAGAAGCTCGCCAGCCCGCCAAACGCCAACGCTGTCGAACAGATCGTCGTCACCGCCAACAAGCGGCGCGAGCTGCAGCGCCAGGTTGCCAACAGCGTCACCGCCATATCCGGCCGCGACCTCGCGCGCCGCCAGGAAGTCAGCCTGCAGGACCTGGCCAGCCAGGTGCCCGGCCTGTCGCTCGAAGCCGACGACAAGACGGCCGTGCGCATCATCCTGCGCGGCCTCAACACCGGCAGCCCCGGCGCCACGGTCGCCACCGTGATCGACGACGTGCCGACCAACGCCACAGGCGGGCAGACCAACGCGGCTCTCAACTCGCCGAATTACGACACTTATGACCTGCAGAGGATAGAGGTACTGCGCGGCCCGCAGAGCTCGCTCTACGGGGCAACCGCAGAAGGCGGGCTGGTCAAATACGTCACCAACGCGCCCGATCCCACCGCGTATTCCGGGTCGCTGGAAGCCGGCATCGAAGGCAACACCGACGGCGGCATCGGCGGGGCGCTGCGCGGTTACGGCAACTTCCCGCTGCTGGACGGCAAGGCCGCGCTGCGTATCAGCGCGTGGAACGACTGGTTCCCCGGTTACGTGGACGACCCCGAGCGCGACAAGACCAACATCAACAGCGCCCAGCAATATGGCTGGCGCGCCTCGCTGCTGGTGAACCCCACCGCCGACCTCTCCATCCGGCTGACCGCGGAACGCCAGACGCTGATCAGCAACGGCGCCGACGACATCGAGGTGGCCGGCGCCGCACTCACGCCGCTGACGCCGCCGGCCAACCAGTTGAACATCCTGCACGGCCTGGTCAACAACACTGCACTGCCGACGCCGAGCCAGAACGAATCCGGCGTGTACTACGGCAACGTCAACTACGATCTCGGTTGGGCCAGCCTCACCTCGCTGACCAGCTACGCGTTCAACAACTTTCGCAGCCTGTTCGACTACTCGAACCTCAACCTCGCACCCGGCGTCACCTACGCCGACTACCTGCAGGAGGCCGCCTACGGCGTGCCGCTCTACCTCGGCGAACGGCAGAATTCGAACGGCGACAAGTTCAACCAGGAAGTGCGCCTCGCGTCGGACCCCGGGCTGCAGGTCCTGGGGCGAGACCTGAACTGGCTCGGCGGCTTTTATTACACGCACGAGAACACCTCGTTCCTGCAGGGCTACGACGCGCACGACGCTGCCGCCATTGAAAATATTCTTACCCAGCCGATACCCGGCGGACAGATCGCGCAGTACAGCTCGCTGTCGGAATGGGCGGTGTTCGGCCAGGTGGACTACACCATCCTGCCGCGTTTCGACGTGGCGCTTGGCGGGCGTTTCAGCGGCACCGCGCAACGTGCGCAGACGATCGACTTCACCGGCGCGCTGAGCGGCGCGGCCAAGGTGAACCCGGAACTCGGCTCCAACGACCACGACGCGCTGTACTCGGTGGCGCCGCGCTGGCGTCCGACCGACGACACCCTGCTCTACGCCCGCCTCGCCACCGGCTACCGGCCCGGCGGCCCGAACATCCTCATTCCCGGCCTGCCTACCGAGCCGCCCGCCTTCAAGCCGGACCACACGGTGAACTACGAGCTCGGCTGGCGGCAGGACCTGTTCAACAAGTCGGTGACGGTCGACCTCACCGGTTTCTACATCAACTGGCGCAACGTGCAGATCACCTCCGAATTCACCACGCCGGAGGGCGTCTTCAGCGTCGACGGCAACGCCGGTGCCGCCGTCAGCAAGGGTGTCGAATGGAGCTTCAACTGGGTGCCGTTGCCCGGCCTGAAGCTGAACGCGGTCGGCGACTACACCGACGCGCGGCTGACGGTGAACGCGCCCGGGCTGGGAGGCGTGGCAGGCGACTACCTGCCCTACGTGCCCAACATCAGCAGCAGCGTGAACGTGGAGTACAGCTGGGCCGCGTTCGCCGACTACGACGCCTACGTGTCCGGCACCTGGAGCTACACCGGCGAGCGCTACACGGGCTTCTCCGCCACGCCGTCGGTCGCCGTCTCGCACACGCAGCTGCCCGGCTACAACACCGGCGCGCTGCGGGCCGGTCTGGAAAATCGCCGTTATAGCCTCGAAGCGTTCATCAACAACATCAGCGACGAGCGCGGCATTACCTACTACTCCAGCTACGGCGGCGCCAACCAGACGGGCCAGGCGACGATCATCCAGCCGCGCATCATCGGCCTGACGGCGCGGGTGAAGTTCTAAGTCGTAGACTGAGAGGACCGGACGTGTACATGTCAGCAAGCAAGGCAAGCAGTTCTTTTTTGAAAAAAAGAACCAAAAAACTTTTGTCGCTTGGGTACCCGTCCGCAGAACGTTCCGCGACAGCCGAGACAAAAGTCTTTTGCTTCTTTTCTTCAGAAAAGAAGGCCTTGCTTCCTTCACTCGGCTCCCGCGCGTCAGTCCCTCATGCGTGGTCAAAGCTCGCAGCATGCGCGCTGGTCCTGGGTGCGCTAGTGCGGCCCGGCTTCGCCCAGCAGAGCCCCAGCCTCACACCACCGGGGCCAACCTCGCCGACATCGGTTTCGCCCGCGGTGCAGCCGGCGACGGCGCAACCGGCGTCCGCGCTGACGAAGCAGGACGTGGAAGCCTGGCTCGACGGCTACATGCCGTACGCGTTGGCACGCGGCGACGTGGTCGGTGCGGTGGTGGTCGTGGTTAAGGACGGCCAGGTGCTCACCGAGAAGGGCTACGGCTATGCCGACGTCGCCGCGCACACGCAAATCGATCCGGAAACGACGCTGTTCCGGCCTGGATCGGTGTCGAAGCTGTTCACCTGGACCGCGGTGATGCAGATGCTCGAGGCCGGCAAGGTGAGCCTCGACCAGGACGTCAACAGCTACATCGACTTCAAGATACCGCCGTATCAGGGCCAGCCGGTGACGTTGCGCAACCTGATGACGCACACGCCAGGTTTCGAGGAGACCAGCAAGGACCTCATCTTCGAAGAACCAACGCCGGAGCCGAAGCTCGACGCCTACCTGAAGACCCACTTGCCGGCGCGGATATTCCCGCCTGGCCAGATCCCGGCCTATTCCAACTACGGTGCCACGCTGGCCGGCTACATCGTGCAGCGCGTGTCCGGCGAGACGTTCGACGACTACGTCGAACACCACATCTTCTCGCCGCTCGGCATGCAGCACGCCACCTTCCGCCAGCCGCTGCCCGCCGCGTTGAAGGCGTCGATGAGCAAGGGCTACGAAAAGGCGGACGGTCCGTCCAAGACGCAGGAGGTTGTGGGACCCGCACCGGCCGGCAGTTCGGCCATCTCCGGCGGCGACATGGCGCACTTCATGATCGCGCATTTGCAGGACGGCGAGTACAACGGACAGCGCATCCTGCAGGCGTCCACCGCGCAGATGATGCACAGCACGGCGCTGAACAATTTGCCCCCGTTGAACAGCATGTTGCTCGGTTTCTATCAGATGAACCGCAACGGCCACCGCATCATCGGCCATGGCGGCGACACGCAGTGGTTCCACAGCGAGCTCTCGCTGTTCCTCGACGACCATGTCGGGCTGTTCGTCTCGATGAACAGCGTCGGCGTGGACGGTGCGGCCGGCCCGATCCGCCAGGCACTGCGCGAGTCTTTCGCCGACCGCTACTTCCCTGGGCCGGCACCGCAGGGGCAAGGCTCGGGACCGCAGGGCCAGCTGGACGCGGCAGGCGCGCGCGCCAACGGCGCCAAGCTCGCCGGCACCTACATCACGTCGCGGCGCGAGGACACCAGCGTGTTCTCGCTGCTGTACTACCTGCTGGAAGCCTCGCCGGTCAGCGTGGGTGACGACGGGCAGCTGACGGTCGGCGGCGAGAAGGGCCTGTCCGGCCAGCCGCAGCGTTTCGACGCGATCGCGCCGCTGGTCTGGCGCGCGGCGGGCGAGAAGACCCGCCTGGCCGGCAAGCTCGTATACGGCAGCGTTGCTTTCTGGGGCGACGACAACACGCCGTTCGAGGTGGCAACGCCGGTGCCGCTCGCCAAGAACGCGGCGTGGCTGAAGCCGGCGCTGATTGCGTCCGTGGTGGCGTTGCTGCTGACCGCGTTGTTCTGGCCGGTGACGGCGCTGTACCGCCGGCGTTACGGCGCACAGCTGACGTTGCGCGGCGCGCAGGCGGCCAGCTACCGGCTGACGCGGGTGGCCGCCCTGCTCGACGCAGTGCTGATGATTGCCTGGCCGATCACCATCGTGGTGATGTTCCAGACCTTCGCGCTGAACGGCACGTTCGACCCGTTCCTGACGGTGCTGCACTGGGCCACCATCGTGATCTTCCCGTTGGCGGTGCTGGTGTTTCTTTGGAACGCGTACGTGGTGTGGAGCACGCGGCCGGGGCTGCGCGGCCTGTTCGCACGGGTGTGGAGCGTGGTGCTGGTGGCCTCCGGGCTGGTGCTGGTCTGGACTGGTGCGATGTTCCACCTGATCGGCACCAGCCTGACGTACTGAGCCGCCGCACCACTCAACTGCGACAGGAAGCCGGGGCGGCCGCATGACATCCTTGCAGACCACCACGCGCGCGGGCCTCTCGTTGCCGGGGCCATACCTGCTGTTCCTCGGCGACAGTACCGAGGCCAGCTTCGCCAAGACGGCGTTCGGACTCCACCACTGGGCGCCGGAGCGTTGCGTGGCGGAGTTCGCGTTGCCGCGAGCAACCGTCACCACCGGGCTGCCGGCGCTCTCCCCGGCGCAGGCGCACGCGGCGGGCGCGCGGGCGCTGGTGATCGGGGTGGCCAATGCCGGCGGCTACGTGCCGCCGTCCTGGTTGCCGGCGCTGGTCGAGGCGTTGGAAGCGGGGCTCGACATCGTCAGCGGCATGCACACGATGTTAGCCACCATCCCCGAATTGCGGGAGGCGGCCGCCCGGCTGGGCCGGCGGCTGCACGACGTGCGCGTGCCGCCGGAGAACATCCCTGTCGCCACCGGGCGCAAACGCGCCGGCATGCGGTTGCTTACCGTCGGCACGGACTGCGCGCTGGGCAAGAAATACACTGCGTTGGCGCTGGCGCGCGCGTTCGCCGCGCGCGGTGTGGCAGCCGATTTCCGCGCCACCGGACAGACCGGCATCATGATCGCCGCCGGCGGCATCCCGATGGACGCGGTGGTTTCCGATTTCGAGGCGGGGGCTGCGGAGATGCTGAGCCCGGACGCGGCGCCGGACCACTGGGACGTGATCGAGGGTCAGGGCTCGATCTTTCACCCGTCGTTCGCCGCCGTGTCGCTGGGCCTGCTGCACGGCAGCCAGCCGGACGTCGTCGTGGTCTGCCACCAGCCCGGCCGAACCACCATGGCGGGGATGCCCGGCTACGACGTGCCGAGCCTGCAGGAGACGATCGAGCTGACGCTGCGTCTCGGCGGCCGCACGAACAAGGCGATATGCTGCGGCGGCATCAGCCTCAACACCGCACATCTCGACGCGGACGGCAGCGCGCGCGTGCTGCAGGACGCGGCGCAGGCGACCGGCCTGCCGGCCGCCGACCCGATCCGCCAGGGGCCGGCGTTCGAGCGCCTCGTGGCGAGCTGCCTGGGCTTGCCCGCGTGACGCGGCAGAGCACCTGGTTCCAGCGTTTCGTGCTGCCGGCGCTGGCGTTCAAGGCGGTGGTGATCGGTGGCGGTTACGCCACCGGCCGCGAACTAGCGGAGTATTTCCTGCCCAGCGGCCCGCGCGGCGGACTGCTCGGCATGGCGCTGGCAAC
The DNA here is from genome assembly GCA_964251005.1 of uncultured Acetobacteraceae bacterium. Classification (GTDB taxonomy): domain Bacteria; phylum Pseudomonadota; class Alphaproteobacteria; order Acetobacterales; family Acetobacteraceae; genus BOG-908. The sequence goes on from CAXUIR010000033.1 coordinate 11,250, forward strand.
CTGCGTGTGGAGCCTGGTCTGCGTCGTCACCTTCCTCTTCGCGCGCGCCACTGGAAGTGCCGACTACAACAGCTTCTTCCGCCATCTGCTCGGCAGACACGGCGTCAGCTTCGAGCTGGCCTACTTCCTGTTCCTGATCGTTTTGCTGGCGGTGTTCGGCGCCGCTTCCGGTGCCATCGGTTCGGCGGTGTTCGGCGCACCGCCGATCGCCGGCACGTTGCTGCTGATGGCGCTGATCGCCGTTGTCGCCGCGTACGGCAACAGCGCTGTTGAAGGCCTGTTCAAATACGTTTCGATCCTGCTGTACGCCACCTACGCGGTGTTCCTGCTTCTGTGCGTCGGCAGTTTCGGCGGTGCCATCGCCCACGCTTACACCGGCCATCCGGATATCGGCACCGGCTGGGCGGTCGGCGGCGTCACCTATGCCGGCTACAACGTGATCGGCGCGGTGATCATCCTGCCGGTGGTGCGCCACATGACCAGCGACCGCGACGCGGTCATCGCCGGGCTGCTGTGCGGGCCGATGGCGATGCTGCCGGCGGCGCTGTTCTTCGTGTGCATGGCGGCATTCTACCCGGACATAGCACGGGCGACGCTGCCGTCCGACGTGCTGCTGCAGCACCTGCACGCGCCGCTGTTCCGCATCGCGTTCCAGGCGATGATCTTCGCGGCGCTGCTGGAATGCGGCACCGGCATGGTGCACGCGGTCAACGAGCGCATCGCCAAGCAGTGGCAGCATGGCGGCAAGGGCCTGCGGCTGGCGACCACGCTGGCGCTGCTGGTGGTGTCGATCTTTCTCGCGGGACAATTCGGTTTGGTGACGCTGATCGGCCGGTTCTATCGCGTGCTGGCCTGGGTTTTCCTGGGAATCTACGTGTTGCCGGTGCTGACGATCGGCGTTTGGCGGAGGGTATCTGATGCAAGAAAGCAAGCAGTTCTTTTTTGAAAAAAAGAACCAAAAAACTTTTGCTCCCTGT
>CAXUIR010000034.1:0-321 GCA_964251005.1 uncultured Acetobacteraceae bacterium
GGTACTTTTTTCCAAAAGAGAACCGCTTGCCTTGCCCTACCTCCAACAAGCCAGGCCCGCCAATATTACGAAAAGCCAGCAACCTTCCTCACGTCCGGTTGTTCAATGTAGCATCACGACAATCACAGAGGACACGCTGCCATGGGCTTAATCCTGCTGATCATCCTGGTGATCCTGCTGTTCGGCGGCGGTCTGGGCACAACGTTCGGCGGATGGGGCGGAGCAGATTACGGGCATTACGGCTACGGCGGCATCGGCCTGGGCACAATCTTGCTGATCGTTTTAATCGTGCTGCTTCTGCGGCGTGCCTAGGTTGGACAG
>CAXUIR010000034.1:331-12210 GCA_964251005.1 uncultured Acetobacteraceae bacterium
GCGGGTTTAAAAGCTCGACATTTTCCAAGATATTGCATCCGTCGGCGTGGAAATAGAACGGCGGGCGACGGACCAGGCCGGCGTTTAATCCCCCGCCAGGCCACGACTCCCTATGTTTCCAACCGGCTACACTTTCGTGTTGGTTCCATGACGCTGCCGAAGCGCGGGAACCAGCAAAGTCAAGCACTCTTTGTAAACGCCGCCGCCGCGGCCGTTCGTCTACGGCGTCCCTTGGCGGTCTGCCCGGGACGTCACGGAAGAAGCTTTCCACAGAGTTATCCACAGTTGCGACGCAGCGGAAGAAAGCAAGCGGTTCTTTTTTGAAAAAAAGAACCAAAAAACTTTTGCTCTTTGAGTGGGCCGTGTTGAACGACTTCCTTCAATCGGGACAAAGGCTCTCTGTCTCGTCAGTTGCGGCTTCCGGCTTGCTCACGGCTTGGATGGCCTTTGGAACCCCCCTCCCGCCCGGGCGTAGCTTGGCCCAGCCATCCACCACAGCTCGGCAGCGGCGCCAACCGGTCTGACGGCCGAGCGCCATGCGGCCGATGCCAGCGGGAGACGCCCCACAAATGCCGATTTTCCAATTGAAACCCGTTCTGGCCAAGCTCGGCGAGGCTGCCTGGCACGAAAGCCCCGTGCGCGATGAGTGCTGGGTGCACGCTGCCGACGAGGCGGAAGCGCGCAGCATGGCCAGCGCGCGCTTTCAGGACGCACGCTCCACCGTTCCCGGTCAGGCGTCCGCGCCTAGTCCCTGGCGCGACCCGGCGCTGGTCACCGCCACCGTGAGCGAGACCACACCGGGCAACATGACCATTCCTTACGGGACCGTCGTGGCCGGGCCGCAGGCCTGAGGCCGGGATGGACGCGTCTTGTCCCTACAACCCGGGTGTAGACAAACCGCGCGGTGCTGACCCGGTCAACGGCGAACCGAAGGTCGGCTACGACGAACAGTTCTAGCGAAAATGGGCCCGGGCAGAACAGGCCGGCCCGCGTGACCATGGCGTGTTTCGCGGCTGCAGCCATCACTGGACTGTTAGGCCGCGGACGTTCAGCCATCGCAACACAACGGTCGAAGACTCTGCCTTGGCGGTCGATTACGAGCCCATCGCCAGGGTGCAGACCGCCACCCAGGCGACCCTGCACCTGCTGAACGACCATCGGTCGCCTACTATGACGTGTTCGTCAGCACGCAGCTGATCGAACTGACGGGCTTGAATGCGTGCTGCCGCAACGGGTAGCAGAACGCACCGACGACTAAGGGATCATCCTCACCGTAGCCATGCCGGCGGACCGCGTGGACAACGCATTCGGCTGGTGCTCCAACCGCCGGCATCGGCCTGATCGCCGAGACGGCTCGACTGGCCAATCATCCCCCGGTGACGTGGCACCAGTTGGTGAGGCTCACGTTCCTGTGTACGGAACATCTTCTTTCCTTTATCCTCCACGTGAAGTTAGTGTCACTTCGATGACCTCCGGCGTTGAGCGCCGACCCGATGAAGGAAAAGCATGCCTGCGACTATCCTGATTACCGGCGGGGCCGGCTTCATCGGCTCCTACGTTGCCGCATCCCTGCTGGCCAACGGCCACACAGTTCGCATACTGGACAGCCTAATCGAGCAGGTGCATCCGCCGGCAGGTCCCCGGAACAAGCTGCTGGACGAGGTCGAGTTTTTCCACGGCGACGTGCGCGACGGGGAAATCGTCAGCCGTGCGCTGCGCGGCGTGGACAAGCTGGTGCACCTGGCTGCCGAAGTGGGCGTCGGCCAGAGCATGTATGCGATCGACCGCTACGTCTCGGTAAACGACCAGGGCACCGCGGTGCTCTTGCAGGCGCTGATCAAGCAGCGGGTCGAGCGCGTCGTCGTCGCGTCGTCGATGAGCATCTACGGTGAGGGACGCTACGTGGCCGAAGACGGGCGCGTGGTGGACGACGCGACGCGGCGCGCCGGCGACACCGGTTGGAACCCTACAGGACCGACCGGCGAGAAGCTGACGCCGGTTGCGACCCCAGAAGAGAAGCCGGCCAACCTCGCCTCGGTCTACGCGATTTCCAAATACGTTCAGGAGCGGCTGACGCTGACCGTGGCGCCTGCCTACGGCATGGAGTCGGTGGCGTTACGCCTGTTCAACGTCTACGGCGCGGGACAGGCGCTGTCCAACCCCTACACCGGCGTGCTGGCGATCTTTGCCTCGCGACTGTTGAACGGGCAGCGGCCGATGGTGTTCGAAGACGGTTCGCAGCGGCGCGACTTCGTGCACGTCGAGGACGTTGCACGTGCCTTTCTTCTTGCGCTGGACGAGCCGGCGGCCGATGGCGGCGTGTTCAACATCGGCAGCGGTCAAAGCGTCAGCGTGGCCGACGTCGCCACCAGCTTCGCGACCGCAATGGGCCGCGCGGACCTGTCTCCGGACATCACCAACAAGGCACGCACCGGCGACATCCGGCACTGCTTCGCCGACATCGACCGCGCACGCCGCGTGTTGGGCTTTCATCCGCGCCGCAGCTTCGAAGATAGTTTCGACGAGATGGCCGACTGGGTGTCGCGCCAGACTGCGGTGGACCGCGTCGCCGAAGCCCGTCGTGAGCTCGAGACGCACGGTCTCGTCGCGTGATCGAGCCGGAGCATGCTGAACGGCTCGGCGTCACGCACTGTTTCGAGCCGGGCGACAGAGAGGCGGTCCAGCGCGCCTGCACGCTGATCCAGTCGCTGGGCCTCCGGCATGTGCGTCTGCCGTTTGCAGCCGCCATGCTGACCGGGGCGGATAATCATGCGTGGTTCGCCTGGCTGGTGTCGCACCTCGCGCGCGTGGCGGACGTGCTTCCAAGCATCTGCCTCGACGGGTTGCAGGACGTTGCCGGCACGCTCGGCAGCCTGCTGACCGGTTGCGACGGTGCCTTGCACACCATAGAGCTTTCCGGAAGCCCGCAAGCGCTCGCTTGTGCCTGCGCAGCGACGCAGCCGGTCGGCTTGAAGGTGGCGGTCGCGATCGACGCAACCTCCGCGCCGCAGCAGCTCGCTGCTCTCGGCGAGGCAGGGTTGTTGCGCGACGTCGCGGCGATCGGGCTTGGCTACACTCGGCAAAGCCGGCTGGAGCCGGGCACTGCGTGCGACGACGCTGCCCAGGTGCTGCAAGGCCTCAACCCGGACGCCGCACTATGGGTGACCGACTACGGCACAGTCTCGCGCCCATACCAGCTCGCAAAGCAGACGAGCGCGTTTCTCGACCTGCTGGGCCTGTCAGCCGGTCGCGTATATTGGCCGTTGCTCGGCGACGATGATCAGGCGGATACGCGGCAAGCGACAAGCGGTCTGCAGGACGCTTTCGGGCAACCGACCTTGCTTGGGCGGCTGCTTGAAAAAGGCGTCGCGCATGTCGAACAGATCGTCGCGCTGACACGCAGCAAGACGCCGTCTGTGACCTCCACCCGACCGGTCCTGATCACCGGCGGCGCCGGCTTCATCGGCGCGAACCTGGCAGACCGCCTCGCCACCGATGGGCACAGGGTGGTTATATACGACGCCCTCGCGCGGCCCGGTGTCGAACGCAACCTGCGTTGGCTGACACGCAACCACGCGTCGCGCGTCAGCTTCGTGCTCGGCGACCTGCGCGATGAGCAGGCTCTGTCGAGTGCTGCAGCCGAGGCTGACGCAGTGTTCCACCTTGCCGGACAGGTGGCAGTCACCACGAGCATGGTTGCACCGCTCGACGATTTCGAGGTGAACGCGCGCGGCACCCTGGCGCTGCTGGACGCGCTGCGCAGGCGCAACCCGCGCGCCAGCCTGGTCTTCGCCAGCACCAACAAGGTCTACGGCGACCTGGCCGACATCGAGCTTGTTCGTGACGGCGACTGCTATCTTCCGTCCAGGGCAGATTTGCGCGGCCGCGGCGTGGACGAGACGCGGCCACTTTGTTTCCACACGCCCTACGGGTGCAGCAAGGGCGCAGCTGACCAATACGTGCTGGACTATGCCCACAGTTTCGGCCTGCGCACGGCGGTGCTGCGGATGAGCTGCATCTACGGTGAGCGCCAACTCGGTACCGAAGACCAGGGCTGGGTTGCGCACTTCCTGTTGCGCGCGATTGCCGGACAACCGGTCACGATTTACGGCGATGGCAGGCAGGTGCGCGACGTGCTTCACGTTGGCGACGCGGTGTCCGCCTACGTCGCCGCCTGGCAGAACATCGACAAGGTTGCAGGGCGGGCCTACAACCTCGGCGGTGGACCCGGCAACGCGATTAGCCTGTTGCAGCTCATCTCCCACATCGAAGACCTGCTCGGACGCCGCGTGGACGTGAGGTTCGACGACTGGCGGCCCGGCGACCAACGGTATTTCGTGGCCGATACCAGCGCGGTGCGCCGCGACCTGGCGCTGCCGCAGGCACTCGGTTGGCGGGTAGGATTGGCACGCCTGGCGGATCATTTCGGCGCTGTGCCCGCGCAGGCAGAGGCCGCGCAGTGAGGGTCGCACTCGTCAACCCGCCTTGGCACTTCGAGAACAGCATTTATTTCGGTTGCCGCGAACCGCATTTGCCGCTGGAGCTTGGCGCCTGCAAGCTGATGCTGGAGCGTGGCGGGCACCAGGTTCTGCTGCTGGACGGGCACCTCAACGCGACGTCGGCCGCGCAGCTGGCTGAGGAGGTCGCTGCGTTCGCACCGGCGATGACGGTGATACCGACGGCGCCGAGCTACCTGTTCTGGCGATGTGCACCGCCGGAACTGCGTGTGCCACGCGAACTCGTCGTGGCGCTGGACGGGCGCGGCGGCCGCATCGTCGCGGTGGGCCCGCACGGCTCCGCCACGCCGCGTGCGACCCTGCGCAAGCTCGGCGCCGACGTGGTCGTTCGCGGCGAGTGCGAGGAAACCGTCGCGGCGCTGGCAAACGCGTGGCCGCGCACAGACGTTCCAGGATCCGCCGTGCTGGAGGCTGGCGAGCTGCGTTTGTTCGGCAACCCACAGGCAACCTCGTTCGTCGATCTCGCTGCCTTGCATTGGCCGGACTCGTGGATCGCGCGCCACCACCACCACCATCATCGCTTCGACGGTCCGTATGCCGGCGCCGGCGCCGAGGTGGAAGCCTCACGCGGTTGCCCCTACCACTGCAGCTTCTGCGCCAAGATCGACTTCCGCGATTCCTACCGCCGGCGTGCCCTGCCGGCGTTGCTCGAAGAGGTGGACGCGCTGCGGGCGCAAGGTGTCACCTACCTCTACTTCATAGACGAGATCTTCCTGCCGCAGCCGGCGTTGCTCGAAGCACTCGCCGGTCGCAACATCCAGTTCGGCGTGCAGACGCGTGTGGATTTGTGGAAGCCCGCGCTTCTGGACATGTTGGGGCGCGCCGGCTGCGTCTCCATCGAAGCAGGCGTGGAAAGCCTGACCGAAGCGGGGCGGGCGTCGCTCGACAAGAGTTGCCGGATGAGCACCGAGAGCCTGACTGACCGTCTGCTTTACGCCAGGCAGCACGTGCCTTTCGTGCAGGCCAACCTGATCAAGACGGACGGTGACGACGCGGATGACATAACCGCCTGGCGCCATCGCCTACAGTCTGGCGGCGTGTGGGCGAACGATCCCGTGCCGATGTTTCCCTACCCGAGCAGTCCCGATTACCGTGCACGCTGGGGCGAGCCGGACGACGACGCCTGGGAACGAGCGCTTGACTTCTACCTATCACGCTACAGCGGCTTTTCCGACATCCAGGACGCGGTGCCGCTCAGCCTTCGCGCGCTGGAGACAGAGTGCCTGAACGCATGACGCTCGCACGTGACCTGCGTGTGTTTCTCAGCACGGACGCTGTCGGGGGAGTTTGGAACTACAGCCTCGCACTTGCAGCCGGGTTGAGCAGTCGCGGCGTAGCCTGCCGTCTGGCCGTCGTCGGCCCGCCTGCGAGCGTCGCGCAACGCGCGGACGCGGCCGCCTTGCCCGGTTGCGAGTTTGAAGAAACGGGATGTGCGCTCGACTGGACCGCACGCACTCATGCGGAACTGACACACACTGCAACCCGCTTGCTGCACAATGCGCGCACGTTCGGCGCAACGTCGCTGCACCTGCATGCCCCAGCCTTGGTGGCGCAGTCGGAGTTGCCCACGGTAGCGGTTGCGCATTCTTGTGTGGCGACGTGGTGGTCGGCGATGCACGGTACGCCGATGCCGGACGATCTTGCCTGGCGGGCGCAGGCGACAGCAGACGGCCTCGCCAACGCCACCTCGACCGTCGTTCCGACGCAGGCGTTCGGGCGCGCTTTGCAGGCGAGCTACGCGGGGTTTGCCGGAGCGACGACGATCCACAACGGCTTGCCCTGGTTCGGCGACTCTTCTGACGCGCGTGGCACGATGATCCTCACTGCCGGCCGGCTGTGGGACGATGCGAAGAACGCGCGCGTCCTGAACCAAGCTGCCGCGCTCATGCGGACGACGATCTACGCGGCCGGCCCTTGCGAAGGACTCGACGGCCAAAAATTTTTAGCACGCAACCTCTGCTTGCTCGGCAACCTGCCCACGCGCGCGTTGCGAGACATTATGGGGCGGGCTGCGATCTTCGCCGGCCCTTCCCTCTACGAACCGTTCGGGCTGGCCGTGCTCGAAGCAGCGCAGACCGGCGCACCTCTGGTGCTCGCGGACATCCCTACCTACCGCGAGCTCTGGTCCGGCGCAGCGATGTTCGTGCCGCCTACAGACGCGCAAGCCTGGGCCGATACTCTTTCGGACCTGGCTGCGGACGAACCACGACGCAAGAGGCTCGGGCAGGCTGCACGCCATCGCGCCGCCAGCTACAACCTCGATGCGATGGTCGACAAGGTCGTCGACATCCATGCACGGCTTCACTCCGTCACAACCAGGGCAGCCTGATGCGGATCGTCTACTTCACGCACTCGCTGGTGTCCTGCTGGAACCACGGCAACGCGCATTTCGTTCGCGGCGTGTTGCGTGCGTTGGCTGCACGCGGACACGAGGTCGTCGCGTACGAGCCGGCGGAGAGTTGGAGCCGGGACAACCTGGTCGCCGAGCAGGGTGCAGATGCCGTCAGTTCGTTCGATGCCGACTTTCCGACGCTGTGTTCACGTATCCTGCCCAGCTTAGACGGTCTGGACGAGGCACTGCACGACGCTGACCTGGTCATCGTACATGAGTGGAACGAAACTGACCTCGTGGCAGCCTTGGGACGCCACCGGAAGCACGCTGGCTACACCTTGCTGTTTCACGACACGCACCATCGCGCCGTCAGCGACCCTGACGCCATACGGCGTTTCGACCTCGACCACTACGACGGCGTTCTTGCGTTCGGCGAAGCGCTGGCGAGCATATACCGGGCTTGGGGATGGGGTAGGCGCGCCTTTGTCTGGCACGAGGCGGCCGACACCGCGTTGTTCCACCCGCCATCGACCACGCAGGACCGCCAGGGCGCAGTCTGGATCGGCAACTGGGGAGACGGCGAACGGTGCGCCGAGCTGGAAGATCTCCTGCTCGCACCGTCGCAGCGCGCCGGCGTCGCACTCGACGTATACGGGGTTCGCTATCCCGACACGGCGCTGCAGATGCTGCGGACTTACGGGGCGAGCTTCCACGGCTGGACGCCGAACGCCAAGGTTCCTGGACTCTTCGCCAGGCATCGCATGACGGTGCACGTCCCGCGCCGGTTCTACACGCAGCTACTCCCCGGCATCCCAACCATTCGGGTGTTCGAAGCGCTGGCCTGCGGAATCCCGCTCGTCTGCGCACCGTGGGACGACAGCGAACATCTCTTCCGCCCCGGTCACGACTACCTTGTCGCACGGTCTGGAGACGAGATGGAGGCGCACATGCGCACGCTCTCGGACGACGAAGCGCTGGCCAGCGACCTCGCGGCCAACGGATTGTCCCGCATCCTGGCGCATCATAGCTGCGACGTTCGCGCGGCCGAACTGCTGGCCATCGTCGCCCAACTCTCACCCGCTGTTGCCGAGGCATGATGCGTATCGCGTTCTATGGTTCGAGCTTGCTATCCAGCTACTGGAACGGGGCAGCAACCTACTATCGTGGTTTGCTGCAGGCCTTGGCTGGCCATGGCTACGACATCACGTTCTACGAGCCCGACGCTTTCAACAGACAGTCGAACCGCGACATCGACCCGCCCGGTTGGGCAAAGGTAGTGGTCTACCCGGCAACGCAGGCCGGCCTCACCGACGTCCTCGCCGGTGCACGGCACGCCGACATCGTCGTCAAAGCAAGCGGCGTCGGTGTTTTCGATGAGGAACTGATCGAGGCTCTCCCGTTACACGCAAGACCGGGCGCGGTGATGGTGTTCTGGGACGTGGATGCCCCCGCCACACTGGCGACCCTGCGCGCGCAACCATCCCACGTGATCCGCAGGAACTTGCCGCGCCTGGATCTCGTACTGACCTATGGTGGCGGCCCGCCGGTGGTCGATGCCTACCGGGAATTGGGCGGCGAGATGTGTGTTCCAGTCTATAACGGCCTGGATCCAGCAACGCATTTCCCGGTCTCGCCCGATCCAGCTCTGGCCGCCGACATGGGTTTTCTCGCCAACCGGCTGCCCGACCGCGAGGCGAGGGTGGACGCTTTCTTCGTGGCCGCGGCGGAGAAGTTGCCGGAACGGCGCTTCCTGCTCGGCGGTTCGGGGTGGAGCGACAAGGCCTTGCCGTCCAACGTGGTCAGCATCGGCCACGTGCCGACGTGCCGGCACAACGCGCTGAACTGCTCGTCGATGGCGGTGTTGAACGTCGCGCGAGACAGCATGGCGGCTGTGGGCTTCTCGCCGGCCACGCGGGTTTTCGAAGCAGCCGGCGCCGGCGCCTGCCTCATCACCGACGCCTGGACCGGCATCGAGATGTTCCTGGAACCGGACCACGAAATCCTGGTCGCGCGCGACGGTGATGACGTGGCCCAGCACCTGTTGCCGCGCCCGCCGGAGCGCGCGCGCGCCATCGGCGCCGCCGCACGCGCGCGCTGCCTGGCAGAGCACACCTACACAAGGCGTGCCGAGCAGGTGCATGCTTTGTTTGCAGCGGCGGTGCAGCGTGCCAACGCCATGAGAGCAGCGTGACAAGCAAGCTGCACATCGTCGTTGTTGGCCTGTCGCTGAGCTCCTCCTGGGGAAACGGTCACGCGACGACCTACAGGGCGCTCATCCGGGCCCTTCACGCGCGCGGACACGAGGTTCTGTTCCTCGAGTGCGACCGCGTTTGGTACGCACAACACCGCGACATGCCGTCGCCGAGTTTCTGCCGTCTAGCGCTCTACGATAGCGCCCAGGATCTCGTCCGCTGGCGGGACGATTTCGTGCACGCGGACCTCGTGATCATCGGGTCATACGTGGTGGACGGGGTGGACGTCGCCCGCATCGTTAGGCGCTGGGCGAGAACCCTCGCCTTCTACGACATCGACACGCCGGTCACCCTCGCCAGGCTCGCCGAGGGCGAGAGTTCCTACATCTCGACTGGGACGATCCCGCTCTACGACATGTACCTGTCGTTTACCGGCGGCCCAACCCTGAAGCTTCTTGAACACCGTTACGGCGCGCGCGCAGCCCACGCGTTGTTCTGCGCCGTGGATCCGTCGCTCTACCAACCGGCCGACCCTCGAACCGCGTCGCGCTGGCACCTGGGCTACCTCGGCACCTACAGCTCGGACAGACAGCCAGCGCTCGAGCGCTACCTGTTGCAGCCGGCCCGGCTTGCTCCGCAATTGCGTTTTGTAGTCGCCGGGCCACAATATCCAGACGACATCGATTGGCCGGACAACGTCGACCGGATCGAGCACCTGCCGCCCAGCGAGCACGCCGATTTCTACAACAGCCTGGGCTGGACTCTGAACATCACGCGCGCCGACATGATAGAGGCGGGTTACAGCCCGAGCGTCCGGCTGTTCGAAGCGGCCGCCTGCGGCACGCCGATACTCTCCGACAGCTGGCCGGGGCTGGACGAGTTCCTCGCGATCGGCAGCGAAGTCATCCTGGCGCAATCGTGTGAGCAGGTGCTCGAGGTACTGGCATGGCCGCGAGAGCAGGCGCTGGCCATCGGCGAAGCAGCACGCACGCGGGTGTTGGGCGCCCACACGGCCGAGCATCGCGCTCTCACACTCGAACGCCTGGTATGCTCGGCAAACTTGCAAAAGCGCCCGCTCCTAAGCCTGCAACATGAAGCGCAGAGCGAGGGCGCTGACGGACGCGGCAAGCAGGCGAGCCCGCATCTAGCTGTACCCGCTCCGGCTGACAGGTATGAGTTTTGGCCACCCGCCTAGTTGGCCTAATACCAACAGAATTTCGTTCCAGTTGCTGACGCGCTGGAAGAAAGCAAGGCCTGCTTTTTTGAAAAAAAGCAGCAAAAGACTTTTGGTCCTGCTGTCGCGAAGGTTCTGCAGCGTGCGCGCTGGAGAATAAAGTTTTTTCTTCGAAAAAGAAGCGCTTGCTTACGCGTCACCGGGTCAAACCCGAGACCGTTGGTATGAGAAGCCACCGGATGGCCCGGAAGTCACCAGCATGACGCGCGAGTCAACGGACTGGATAGCCGTTTCCTCGGGTGAACGATGTATTGGTCTTTTCAAAAAATGAACCGTTTGCCTTGCCTTCTGTCGACGCCGCTGTCCACACCAATCGTTGCTATCGCCGACGCGCCCGCGTTGGTAAGGCCTCCGATATCCGAGCAGCTCTGACGCTGACACACAGAAAGCAAGCAGTCCTTTTTTGAAAAAAGGACCAAAAAACGTTTATCCCCATGCCTGCATCAAAAAGAGGACGTTCATGCAGGCACACATGCTGGCAGAACCAGGCGTAACCTTGACGCAGGCATAGGAGCAAAAGTTTTTTGGTTCTTTTTTTCAAAAAAGAACTGCTTGCCTTGCCCTTCAAATCTCAACCTCAACGCGGACTGACATAAGAACGTCAACCTGCGAAATCGTGGCCAGTCCGCGAGCGCCTAGAACAACGACCTCCAGGCGTGCACGTGCGGCTCGACCTGGCTCCAGCCGCGTCGGATCATGTCGGCAGAGACGTAGAACACCACCGCCAGGCCGAGCCAGGCGACCCAGCGTTGACGGGCGAGCAGGCGGGCGAGTAGGTCCGACGCCACTGCCACCAGAACCACCGAGAGTGCCAGCCCGACCGCCATCACGCCGAGGTGGCCGCGTGCGGCGCCGGCCACCGCGAGCACGTTGTCCAGGCTCATCGACAAATCAGCGATCATGATCTGCCGGATGGCGCGGCCTAGCGTCTTGCCGTCGGGCGGCGCGTCTGCTGCGTGGTCGCCTGACGTCTGCAGTTCGCGGAACATCTTCCAGCACACCCACATCAGCAGCAGCCCGCCGGCAAACGTCAGGCCGACCAGCGCCAGCAGGCTGACCGCCACCACCGAGAGCGCGCCGCGTATGACGACGGCGCCGCCCAGCCCAACCACCACCGCGCGCCGCCGCACCGCCTGGGGCAGCCCGGCCACCGCCAGGGCAACGACAAGCGCGTTGTCCCCCGCCAGCGTAAGGTCGATCAGCAATATCTGCAGCAGTGCGACGATCTGCGACCTCACCGCCCACCTCCAAGCGTCACGCGCATCCGGTGAGTCCGCGACAGCCGCGAAAAAGTTTTTTGCTTCTTTTTTTCAAAAAAGAAGGCCTTGTCTTTCCCACCCGACCGGACACAACCCCGCATGATCCCCCGCTACGCTCGCCCCGCCATGACCGCCATCTGGTCGCCGGAGAACCGCTACCGCATCTGGTTCCAGATCGAATCCCTGGCCGCCGACGCCATGGCCGAGCTCGGCCAGATCCCCGCCGACGCCGCCGCCACTATACGCGACCGCGGCCAACCCGCCCTCGCCGCCCTCTCTAAGACCCACATCGCCCGCCACCACGAGCTCGAGCGTGAGACCAGCCACGACGGCCTCGCCTTCCTA
>CAXUIR010000035.1:0-7499 GCA_964251005.1 uncultured Acetobacteraceae bacterium
TCGAGCAGCGCGAACGGGTCCTGCGCCTCGCGGTCCATCTTGTTGACGAAGGTGATGATCGGGATGTCGCGCAGGCGGCAGATCTCGAACAGCTTGCGCGTGCGCGCCTCGATGCCTTTGGCGGCGTCGATCACCATGACGGCGGAGTCTACGGCGGTCAGCGTGCGGTAGGTGTCCTCCGAGAAATCCTCATGGCCGGGCGTGTCGAGAAGGTTGTATACGCAGCCGCCATATTCGAAGGTCATCACCGAGGTGACCACGGAGATGCCGCGTTCACGCTCGATGCCCATCCAGTCCGAGCGGGTGCGGCGGCGCTCGCCCTTGGCCCGCACGTTGCCGGCGAGCTGGATCGCGCCGCCGGCGCGCAGCAGGCGCTCGGTGAGCGTGGTCTTGCCGGCGTCGGGGTGCGAGATGATGGCGAAGGTGCGCCGTCTGGCGATCTCTGCGGCGGCACTCATGAATCGTAGGCCTTTCTCTGCGCGGCTTGGCGCGGCGCCAGGGCGAGCGTGTTGTTGCGGACGGTCAGGTTGGGGTTGAGATAGGGGTCGCGGGCCAGGTTGTCGCCCCACCGCGCCTGCATCAGGCGCGCGGCCTCGGGGTCGCGGGCGGCGCGCGGGCGTTTGGCGTAGCGCAGGCGGGCTTGCGGCGTCCACACGCAGCGCAGGCCGGCGCGCGCCAGGCGCAGGCAGAAATCCACGCCGGCGTAGGGGCCGAAGGCGGCGTCCAGGCCGCCGGCGGCCTGGAAGGCGTCGCGGCGGACGGCCAGGCAGTCCGGCGACAGGGCGGCGACCGAACGGGTGAGGCCGAACTGGCCGCGGTAGCCCGGGTCGGCCGCGTCGGAGTCCGGCGCGAGGGTTTCGGCGATGCGCCTGGGGTGCAGGATCAAGCCGGACTGAGCGATGCGGCCGTCCGGGCGGTCGATGCGCGGGCCGGCGGCGCCGACCTCCGGCCGCATCGCCTGGGCCACCAGCGTGGCCGCCCAGCCCGGTTCGGGCGCGTGCAGCCCGGGGGAGACGAACAGCAGGACTTGGCCGGTGGCGCGGGTGGCGGCGGAAAACCCGCCCTCGAGCAGCTCGATCTCGGGATAGTCGAGGTGTTCAGGTGGCCTGACGCCTGGCCTGACGATGACGGAGAGGGTCGGCGCCGGCGTGGGCAGCCGGTAGGTGACCCGCAGCCATCGCGGCAGAACCGGGTCGGGCGAGGCGGCGGCACCCGACGGAAGCTGTGCCCGCACGGCGTGCAGCCCGGCGAGCATGGCACGGTCCTGCGCCTGAGCGGAGAACGAGCCGGCGTGCTGGCGCCGGTGATATAGCACGTCGGGCACGTGGCGGATGCAGGCGGGCGGCACGGCGCGTGTGGCACGCAGGGCGAGGTCCCAGTCCTGGCTGCCGTCGCGGTCAGGGGCGAGGCCGCCCAGCCGGTCGAGCAGGCTGCGTCGATACAGGGCGAGGTGGCCCACCAGGTTCTGCGCGAGCAGAAGCTCGGGGTCGAAGCCGGGCTTGAAGTAGGGGACGCAGAGCCTGCCGGCGCTGAGCTGGTCCTCGTCGGAAAACAGCACCTCAGCCGCGGGGTGTCCGACGATGGCGGCGGCCATGCGTGCCAGAGCGTGCGGGGCGAGCAGGTCGTCGTGGTCGAGGAAGCCGACATAGGCGCCGATGGCAAGGCGCAGGGCAGCGTTGCTGGCGGCCGCGATGCCGGCGCGGCGGGGCAGACGCAACGAGGTGATGCGCCGGTCCGCGTCGGTCATCGCAGCCAGGGTCGGGGCGATGTGGGCGGCGGTGCTGGCGTCGTCGGCGAGGCAGAGCTGCCAGTTGGTGTAGGTCTGGGCGCGCACGGAGGCGACGGCCTCGGCCAGGTGGGCGGGGTCCGGGTCGCAGACGGGCATGATCAGGCTGATGCGCAAGGTTTCGGGCGCCCGGCTGGCTTTAGCCTGCGGCTGCCGCCAGCTTGCGTAGGCGCGGTTGATGACGGATTCGGGCCGGGCGCTGCGTCGCCAGGCGGCCGGGAGGGAGAAGTTCTTCACACTGTCGTACGATCGTGAGGCTTACACCGGCTACCGTAGGTTTTGACGCTTGGCGCCAAGGAACGAAGCAAGGCCTGCTTTTTTGAAAAAAAGCAGCAAAAAACTTTTGTCTCTGCTGTCGCGGAGGTTTCTGCAGCGCGTGCTCAAGGGAACAAAAGTTTTTTGCCTTGCCTGCAGCGGTCAGCAACGGGATCGCTGATTTGCTCCGTGGCGTTCAGGCGGGCGACATGCGGACGGGCCTCGACGTGAGCCATGACGTGACGGCTATCGGCTGCAGGCGCGACCGCCAGCCTGCGGTGCCAGCGGGCTGTCCGGCGAACATCCAACGGCGGCCAATTTGATGATCTCCTGCTGCAAGTAGAACCGCAGGTAGAACTTCACCAGACACACCACATCTTGCAACGGGTTGTGCCCTATACTATGAGTTCGGCCGCTGAGCTGTTCTGCGTTGCATACAATACTTACCCTGACCTCTGGCACGACGCACAGGTGACTACGCGAGTGTCCTAGACGGAGCATTCTGCCATGAGCCGTATCGCCTTCCTTGCCTCTGTCGCCTTCAGCATCGTGTCCACCGCTGCGTGCGCGCAAACGGCGGTCGGGACCATCTCAGTCTGCTACTACTCGACGAAATGCGCCTACGCGGCCAACGCTGTCGACCCGCCGGCCAAGGTGCGTATGGCGCAAGCTGTCCGGGATTCCGGCGAACACCAGGGTGCGACGAAGCCCGCCGCCGCCGTGAAAACCTACGAGCCGATCGACGCACCGGCGTTCCAGATCGTCAACACCGGCACGCTCGCCATCACGGACGCCTACCTTACGATGCTGGCGGATACCGCAGAAAGCGTGCCTCGGGATACGTATCATATCGGCACGATCAAACCGGGCAGGAAAGTCACCATCGTTCCTGGCAACAGCAACGACAAGAAAACGCATCCTTCGACCGGGCTGTTCTACTTCCGAGGGCTGGGCGACCCGCTCGACACCAGCGACGCCGCCCCCAACGCTAACGCCGTCACCCTGGTGTTCACCGGCAAGATCGGGACGCAGGCCGTGACCTCCGGCAAGATCGTCGCGAGTGCAAGCGTGGCGCCGTCCGCGGACGGTACTGTTGCCGCCTTGAACTTCCTCGGCGGTCCGGGCAACAGCGATGGGCCGTGTGGCGATTGTGTAGACCCGGAAATCATCGGCACGATCAACTACGCGTCGCCGTGAAACGTGTGCGCGACGTGGTTTATACCGGCGGATTTCGATGTTGACGTGCGGTAAGCAAGCAAGCGGTTCTTTTTTGAAAAAAAGAACCAAAAAACTTTTGTTCCCTTGGGTGCGCGCTGCAGGAAGCTCCGCGACAGCAGGGACAAAAGTTTTTTGATGCTTTTTTGCAAAAAAGCAGGCCTTAGATTTCTTCTTTTCGAAACTTGGGGTCGCTGGAGTAACATTGCCCGAGGTCGCCGCGCTGGGCCGCTCGCGCAACCATCGCGTGCGCCAGGCTACCCTCCTAATCCGTGAAGTTTCACATGAGCGCGGCGCGTTGCACCGTGTAGCACGCGATTGGTAGCCAACCCGACGCAGGATACCTGCTTCAGTTCAGTCGGACAGGCTGGAACACTGCATTCCAGCCGTCCGTTGCAGCGCGCAGAAAGATACTTTGCTTCGTTTCAGAGAAGAAGCGCTTGGCGTTACCGAGAGTAGAACTCGACCACCAGGTTCGGTTCCATGCTGACGGGATAAGGCACGTCCGTCAGCTTCGGCGCCCGTGCGAACCGCCCTTTCATCGCGCGGTGGTCCACTTCCAGGTATTCCGGCACGTCGCGTTCGTTGCTTTGCGTGGCGTCCAGAACGACCGCCATCTGCTTGGACTTTTCCTTCACCTCGATCACGTCGCCGTCGCGCACCTGGAAGCTGGCGATGTTGACCTTACGACCGTTCACCGTCACGTGCCCGTGGTTGACGAACTGGCGCGAAGCGAAGGGCGTAATGGCGAACTTCAGGCGGTAAATCACCGCGTCCAAGCGACGCTCGAGCAGCTCGATGAGATTCTCCGAGGTGTCGCCGCGGCGGCGGACGGCTTCCTCGTAATATTTGCGGAACTGCTTCTCGCCGATGTTGCCGTAGTAGCCCTTCAGGCGCTGCTTGGCCTTGAGCTGGATGTTGAAGTCGCTCGGCTTGGACTTGCGGCGCTGGCCGTGCTGGCCGGGCCCGTAGTCGCGCTTGTTGATCGGGCTCTTCGCGCGGCCCCAGAGGTTGACGCCCAGGCGGCGGTCGATCTTGAACTTGCTTTCGGTCCGCTTGGTCACGCGCGGAGTACTCCTGTTGTGCGCCCGGCAGGTTGTCCCGCTGTGGGCTTGTTGCACCGGTAGGCCAAACAAGCGCGTTTGGCGGGAGCGAGCCCCGGAGGCTCGTCCACGTTCCCGGCAATCGTAAGAGCGTGCTTATCGGTGGTCAGCAGGGGCGCTGTCAATGCCTGGCGCCTGGCTTCGGCCGGTGGGAGAGGGAGTTCAGGCGAGCTGAGGCAAGCAAGCCAAGGTAAACACGAAGGCACGAAGGACACGAAGAAGGCATCTGGATGGTGGAAGTGCACTGCAGGGCGTTTTGGAGGCGAGCGCGGGTCGGGGGGTCGCGTGTTCGTCGCCTGAGACTGCTCTATAAAGGCGACGTTAGTTTTTCGTTCATGCCACTTAGCTGCTTTGTATTGCTCATCTAGAGTCGTCGACGCTAAGTACCTCACAGCCTCAACCTTCAAGCAGGGTTTAGTGCGGTAGCGCTACGGAACGGCCACTTTTCCCTGACTTCCGGGTTAGACGTCTTCCTTGCCCAACTAATGGGGTTACCCGGCGACCCTCCAGGTGAGCAATTAAGCAGCTTTTTGACAATAAACGGCTAGACTGGCGCCACTCGAGTATCCGGCGAATGGCGCGGAAGTCACTAGCACGACGCGAGAGTCGACGGACTGGGGTGCCTGATCCTAAACAGCGCGATGTGAACACGTTGTCTATGCTGTCGCGAAGTTTCCGCAGCGCGCGCCCAAGAGAACAAAAGTTTTTTGGTTCTTTTTTTCAAAAAAGAACCGCTTGCTTCCTTCCTTCGGTTTAAAGCTCGTGACCATCGCGAACGCCGCCCAAGACCGTCAACAAAGTGTCACGTTAACCAGCGTTGCTCCGGCAGCGTTGCGTACGGCGAACTGTCCAGGAACACCGTCATGCTCGCCCATGTCGCACCCGCCTCCGGCGCGATCATCGCCATGCTGGTGTTCTGCTTCGTGCTCGTGCTGGCGTTCGAGGCCACCAACGGCTTCCACGACACCTCCAACGCGGTCGCCACCGTCATCTACACTAACGCGTTGAAGCCGGTGCCGGCCGTGATCTGGTCGGGCCTGCTGAACTTCATCGGCGTGCTGGTGGGCGGCATCTCGGTGGCCTACGCGCTGGTGGAGATTTTACCGCCGGACGTGCTGACGCCGCCGGACGGCTCGCCCGCGGTGCCGATGCTGGTGGCCATCTTCGTCTCGGCGCTGTTCTGGAACGTCGTCACCTGGTTCTTCGGCATCCCCAACAGCAGCAGCCACTGCATCATCGGCGCGCTGATCGGGGTGGCCTGCGGCGACGCGTTGCTGCGCGCTCGCGGCCTGGGCCAGGGTGTCGACTGGCACCAGATCGTCACCGTGCTGAAGGCGCTGGCGATCTCGCCCATCCTGGGCTTCGTGGGTGCCGGCGGGCTCTACGCCCTGCTCCGCGTGGTGGTGCGCCGCGGCCACCTGTTCGAGCCGCCGGAAGAGGGACACGCGCCGGTCTGGTGGCTACGCGGCCTGCTGATCCTGACCTGCACGTCGGTCAGCTTCAGCCACGGCACCAACGACGGCCAGAAGAGCATCGGCCTCATCATGCTGACCATCATCGGCCTGATGCCGGCCACCTACGCGCTGAACCCGAACGTGCCGCAACAGCTCTCGCAGCTCAGCCAGAACGCCGGTGCCGCCATCCCGCTGATCCAGCACTACGGCGACGACCAGAAGGACCAGGCGCTGAAGGCGGCGGCCACCCTTCAGCAGGCCGGCCCCAACCTTGCCGCACAGGCGGCCGAGATGCCGAAGGACGGCCAGTCGGCCGCACCCGTCCGCGCCACCAAGGCCCAGCTGCGCGGCGACGTCTACTTCGTGCTGGCCGAGCTGAAGCAGGTGGGCGAGGACGCCCACGCCAGCGCCGCCGACAAGGCGCAGGCCGCCAGGCTGCGGAAGGACATGGGTCCTCCCGTCCAGTACGCGCCCTACTGGGTGCGGATACTGAGCGCGCTGTGCCTCGGCGCCGGCACCATGGTCGGCTACAAGCGCGTGGTGCGCACGCTGGGCGAACGCCTGGGCAAGCAGCACATGACGCCCGGCCAGGGGGCCAGCGCCGAGCTGGTGGGCTCCATCCTGATTGGGACCGCGGGCTTCACCGGGCTGCCGGTCAGCACGACGCACATCATCACGTCCGGCATCGCCGGCACCATGGTGGCCGGCGGCCAGGGGGTGGAGGTGGGCATGCTCACGCGTATTGGGCTGGCTTGGCTGTTTACCTTGCCGGTGACGATCGTGCTGGCGGCGGGGCTTTTTTACCTGCTCGATAATCCGGGATTTTAGGCAAGCGCTTCTTTTTTGAAAAAAAGAAGGCTTTCTTCCTGCCTATGATCACCCGCAGCGACATAATCTGGCTAGGCGTCTCCTCCGGCGTCACCGGCGGCCTGGTCGGCGGCCTGATGCTGGGCGTGGGCCTCGCCATGATGATCGAGCACATCAACATCGGCCTGCTGCTCATCATCCCCGGCGCCCCCGCCTCCGGCCTGATCGGCTGCCGCCCGCACCCCCGGGCCCCGCCGGCGGGGGCGCCACCGCCCAGCCCACCACCCCCCCCCCCCCCGCGCGGGCCGCCCGCGCCCACGACGTGTCGGTCTCCGGCGGCGCCGCCACACCGCGTTGTTTCCAGTCGGTGCGCTGGCTGCCGCCCGGGCAGGCACCGGCGTCCAACGTCGCGGTCGCCGTCAACGACGCGAGGCTGCTGCCCCCGGCCGGCCTGCCGCTGGTGTGGTTCCACAACGAGGTCGAGCTGGTCCGCGAGCTGCGCAAACGCCGGGTGCCCACCCTGTGGCGGCGCCGGCCCGCCGCGGTCTTCATCGGCACCGAGCAGGCGCGGCTTGCCTCCCGCCTGCTGGGGTTCCGCGCCCGCGCCGTCATTGCTTACGGCCTGCCGCCGGCGGTGGTCGCCGCCGAGCCGGCGTCCGTGCCCCCTGCCCCGCACGCCATCTTCACCAGCCAGGCGTATCGCGGCCTGCGTCAGGTGATCGAGATGTGGCGCAACCAAGTGTCACCCTGCCTGGCTGGCGCGCGCCTGTCCGCCTATGTGGGCGACGGCGACGTTGCCGCCTACACGGCGCTGGCGGCTGGCACGCCGTCCGTCACCGTTCGCGGCCGGGTAGGCAACGACGCGATGCTGGGCGTGCT
>CAXUIR010000035.1:7509-12154 GCA_964251005.1 uncultured Acetobacteraceae bacterium
GCTGCTGGCACCGGGGCACCGGTCGGAGACGTTCTGCCTGGCAGCGGCCGAGGCCGTGGCGATGGGGGTGCCGGTGGTGACGCTGGGCATCGGGTCGCTGCGGGAGCGGGTGGCGGATGGCGCCACAGGCTTCATCTGCGCAAGCTGGGACGAGATGGCGGAGAAGACGCTCCGCATCCTGCAGGAGGAGGCGCTTTGGTCGCAGCTGCACAGCTCCGGGCTTGCCACGCGCGCCGGCAACGACTGGGATCGTGCAGCGGCACGGTGGGAGGCCTTCGCGCATGAGCACACGATCACCGCCGGCAGCGCGCGAGTCTGACGCGGTCGGCCTGGCAGCAACGCACATGCCTGAGCCGGTCGCCGGCGACGCGGCAGCACCGTTCGGGTTGGAGACGGTCACCGCCCGCCCGGCAAAGCGGCCCGCGTCAGAACCGATCGCCATCGGGCCGGCAGCACCACGCGGCCTGTGCACCGATTGCGGCGTCTCGCGCAGCGCGGCCCCGGAGCGCTGCGGCCACGCCTGCCAGTTCATCCGCCCCGACTACCCCCCCCCCCCCCCCCCCCCGGGCGCGCGCCCCCCCGGGCCCCGCCCCCCCCCGCGACGCAGCCCGCCCCGACGAGCTGTTCTTCGGCCCGTTCCGCCGCATGCTGCGCGCCGAGCTCGCCCGCCCTGCCCCCGGCGCGCAGTGGACGGGCATCACCACGCGCATCGCCGAACGCCTGCTGGAGACCGGCGCGGTGGACGCCGTGCTGACCATGGCCGCCGACCCGGAAGACCGCTGGCGCCCAACCCCGGTGCTGGTCACCGACCCCGCCGACCTCGCCGCCTGCCGCGGCATGCGCATGGGCTACGCGCCGCTGCTCGCCCTGCTGGAACCGGCGCGCGCGCGCGGCTACACGCGGCTGGCGGTGATCGGCATTCCCTGCCAGGTCTACGCCCTGCGCGCGCTGGAACGCGAGCTGGGCTTCGAGCGGCTCTACGTCATCGGCACGCCGTGTTCCGACAACACCACCACCGAGAACTTCCACGAGTTCCTCGCCCTGCTGACCGACCGACCGGACACCGTCACCTACCTGGAGTTCCGTACCGACTACCACGTGGAACTGCGCTTCGCCGACGGACGCGTCCGCGCCATCCCGTTCCTGCAACTGCCGTTGTCCAAGCTGCGGCCAGACTTCTTTCCGCTCACCTGCCGCACCTGCGTCGACTACACCAACGTGCTGGCCGACATCACGGTGGGCTACATGGGCGGCCACGGCGAACAGTGGCTGCTGGTGCGAAACGAGCGCGGCGAGGAGATGTTGGCGGCACTCGGCGACGAGCTGCGCACCAGCGCGCCCACCAGCGCCGGCAAGCGGGCGAGCTCGGTGGCCGGCTTCATCAGGAACGTCGAGCGTGCCGCAGGCGGGCTGCCGGTGCGCAGCATGCCGGATTGGGCACGGCCGATCGTCGGCTGGCTGATGCCGCGGATCGGGCCGCGCGGGCTGGAGTTCGCCCGCACCCGGGTGGAAATGAAGGCGGCAGAGACGGTGGTGCACCTGCGGCGTGAACACCCGCGCCGGCTGCGCAACATGGTGCCGGCGCATGTCTGGGCGCTGGTCGCGGCTTATGGGCTGGTGCCGAGGGCTGACGAGAGGCCGCGGACTTGAAGGAAGCAAGCGCTTCTTTTTCGAGAAAAAGAAGCAAAAAGCTTTTGTCTCCGCTGTCGCGCGCTCTCCGGATAGGTCCGCGACAGCGGAGTCAGAAGTTTTTTGCTTCTTTTTTTCAAGAAAGAAGGCTTGCTTGCTTCGAAACGGTTTTCGAGGCTCGTTAAAATTACGAGCTCGCGTTCGCTAGCACCGGAGCGCTTGGACAGACACGAAAGAACCGCTGCTTTATGCCGCCTTGAGCATCCCCGCCTTCTTGGCGGCGAACGTCGCCAGCATGTCCATCAGGTCGGGCGAGAGACAGTCGTAGGTCTGCAGGCCTGCGTCGTGCAGGGCGCTGCGCACTGCGCCCATCTGCTCAGGCGCCACGCCGGCTTCGATTGCCGATGAGACGAAGGCGGCGAAGCCGGGCGGCGCCCAGCCTGGTTCGGCCGAGAGTTCGGCGTGGATGAAGTCCAACCCCTTGAAGGCGTGGTCTCGCTCGACCGGGCCGTAGAGGTGCACGCCGCAGGCGCTGCAGGCATGGCGCTGGATCAGCGCCGACGGGTCGACCACCTTCAGTTTGTCCGCGTTCTCCAGCACCCGCACCTTGTCCTGCGGCACGACGCCGACCACGGAGAACATTGCCCCTTCCGGCTTCCAGCACTTGGTGCAGCCGCAGGCGTGGTTGAACAGCACCTGGCTGTCCACGGCGACCTTCACCGGCCGGTCGGTGCAATGGCAGACGAGCGTGCCGCCGGCGAAACCCTCGGCTGCCGGCTTCAGCCCGCCATCGATTGCCGGGTGCAGGTGCAATGCGTGAGACATCGATCTTCTCCTCATCGGCACAGCGCTGGCGAGACGGCCACCAGCTTGCCTGGCCCGGTAATGGACCCGAGCGCCAGCGGTGGTCTATTCGACTGAAGTCGGTAGCGGCGCCTCCGCCAAGCTATCGCGGACCTCTCAACAGCCCCCACCAGAGAGCAAAAGTTTTTTGGTTCTTTTTTTCAAAAAAGAACCGCTTGCCTTGCCTTCAACCTGTCCAGCTCTCGAGACCATGAACATGACCCGCGGGGATCGTCGCCAAAGTTCTGGCTATACGCGGACGTTCAGGTATGTTCTTAGGCAGAACGAAAGTGAGAGGTATCTACTGATGCGGCATCGTGTTCCCTCGGCCCTGAATTCATCGAAAAGCCTAGGCCGTGCCGTTGCGACCGGCCTGTCTGGCGCGCTCTGCCTCTGCTTCGGCGCGGTTGCGGCCACGCCGCAGAACAGTCCGCAGAGTGCCGCGCCCGTGTCGGCTGCCGAGGCGCAGCAGCGGGAAGCCTGGCGGGCGGCTATCGAGCAAAACCCGGCGCCTGAAGAAGGCTGCTTCAAGGCGACGTACCCGAAGGCCGAATGGGTTGCCGTTCAGTGCGGCACGGCGCCGACCCGTCCCTACATGCCGCGGCATGGCCGACGCGGTTTCACGGTGGGTAACGGCAACGACTATGCCGCCGTGACCTCGACGCTGACCTCCTCGGCCGTCGGCTCCTTCCCCACCGTCACCGGCGTCAAGAGCGAGACGGGTTACGGCGGGGCGGCCAACACCTACTCCCTGCAGCTCAACTCAGACTTCATGAACACTGCCGGCTGCAACGGCTCCTCGAACCCGTCCTCGTGCCTCACCTGGCAGCAATTCGTCTATTCGAGCAGCGAGACGGCCGCCTTCATCCAGTATTGGCTGATCAACTACGGGTCGACCTGCCCGTCCGGCGGCTGGATGCAGTACGATGGTAGCTGCTACAAGAACAGCACCGCAGTGACGGTGCCGACGATCCCGATCACCCAGCTCAGCGGGTTCAAACTAACCGGCAGGGCCGTCGCGGGCGGCAACGACAGCCTGGTGCTGACGACATCGACGCAAGCCTACAGGCTGACTGGCAAGGACAGCGTCGTCTACCTGGCGACGGCGTGGAAGGGTTCCGAGTTCAACATCGTGGGCGATGGCGGCGGCTCGGCGGCCAAGTTCAATACGGGGTCGTCCATCAAGGTCAAGATCGCCCTGAAGGACGGGTCGACGGCAGCGCCCACCTGCGAGTCCGACGACGGCACGACGGGCGAGACGAACAACTTGAAGTTGGGAAGCTGCAGCGTTGCGGGCGGGAATACGCCGGCTGTGGACTTCACTGAGTCCAACTGAGCCGGCTGTGTACAGGCAAGCAAGCAGTTCTTTTTTGAAAAAAAGAACCAAAAAACTTTTGCTCCCGGTAGGTGCGCGTCGGTGAGACTTGTCGTTTCGACCGCCCGCGACAGCCGCGTAAAAGTTTTTGATTATTTTTTTCAAAAAGAACGGCTGCTTCCTAACGCTTAAGCAACGTCACAAAACTTCCACATCGCCCGGCTCACGCTCCGCTAGGTGTCCTCCGCATTCGTCGCGCGGAGTTTCCATGTCAGAAACCGTCCTTAACCGCCCCGGTCTCGAGCTCAAGCGGCCGAACCTCAACGCCAAGCCGCACCCGGCCGGCATCGTTGTGTTCCTGGCGCTGCTGATCCTGGGCATCGGCTTCGCAGTGCACGGCATACTGGCCGACATGAACCAGGCCGGGGCGCCGCCGCTGGCGTTCGGCGCCTTCGCGCTGCTCGGGCTGGCCTTGCTGATCGCCCTGGGCTTCGAGTTCGTCAACGGCTTCCACGACACTGCCAACGCTGTCGCCACCGTCATCTACACCCACAGCCTGCCGGCGCAGG
The DNA here is from genome assembly GCA_964251005.1 of uncultured Acetobacteraceae bacterium. Classification (GTDB taxonomy): domain Bacteria; phylum Pseudomonadota; class Alphaproteobacteria; order Acetobacterales; family Acetobacteraceae; genus BOG-908. Next base: position 11,866 of record CAXUIR010000035.1, read on the forward strand.
TGGCCGTGGTGTATTCCGGCTGCTGGAACCTGATCGGCGTGCTCACCTCCAGCGGCGCCTTGGCGTTCACGGTGATCACGCTGCTGCCCGTCGAGCTGATCCTGCAGGTGGGCTCCGGCGCCGGCTACGCGATGATCTTCTCGTTGCTGATCGCGGCGATCATCTGGAACCTGGGGACCTGGGTGATGGGCCTGCCGGCGAGCTCGTCGCACACGCTGATCGGCTCGATCATCGGCGGGGGCCTGGCCAACCAGTTCATGGCGGGGCCCGGCGTAGGCGCCTCCGGCGT
>CAXUIR010000036.1:0-384 GCA_964251005.1 uncultured Acetobacteraceae bacterium
GTGCGCACGCTGTGCCGTCAGGGGTGCCGCCGGACGGGCAGCGTCGGACTGTGCCGCGGCGGGCCAGGATACGCTGCCGAAGTCTGGCGCCGCCTCGGACAGCACCAATGCCGACGCACCGGGCATGCCCGGCTTGGCCGCCACGCGTGCCGCTTCCGGCGTGCCGGCCTGCTCGATGCCCCACACGGCGGCGGTGGCCAGCAGGAACGCGCCTGCGGCGACCTCGCAGGCCACGCGGACCAGCGTGCCCAGCGAGAACGGGTGCAGCAGCTTGCCCACCAGCGTGGCGGTGACCGCGATGCCCATGATCATCAGCCGCCACAGGATGGTGGCCGCCGCCGGGCGCCGGGCAGGGGCCACCTGCTTGGCCATCAGCGCCAGCAG
>CAXUIR010000036.1:394-10317 GCA_964251005.1 uncultured Acetobacteraceae bacterium
GGCCACGCCGGCCCCCCGGGCGGGCGCCACCCCCGCGGGGGCGGCGGCCCCCGACGCACCGCCTACCGCCAGCCCCGCCATGCCGCCGATGATCCAAGGCGTGCGGCGCTGGCCCACGTCCGAGCCGAAGCCCAGCCGCGGCCGCAGCACCTGCACGCCGTAGTGCAGGGCGACCAGTGCGCCGGGCAGGATGGCCGGCAGCGAGAGCTCCACCACCATCACCCGGTTCAGCGTCACCGTGGTCAGCACCACCACAGCGCCGAGCGCGGCCTGAACCAGGCCGAGGCGGACGATGGCGAACCAGCTAAGCGGGCTCATGCGCCGGCCCGCAGCGCGAAAGCGGTGACCAGCATGCCGAGCACGTAGAGGCTGGTGCCGGTGGCGTTGTACCAAGGCGCGCGCTCCCGCGGCTCGCGCAGGAACTTGCCCATCAGGGCGAACTGGGCGGCCAGCAACACGGCGACCACGCCGGCATGGACCGGGTATCCCCAGGCGGCGAGCAGGACCACGACGGCCGCCTGGGGTCCGGCCATCACCACGCAGGCGAGCCGAGCGGCCGCGGCCACGCCCAGCATCACCGGCAGCGAGCGCACGCCCATCTGCCTGTCGCCGTCCACCGACTTGAAGTCGTTCAGCGTCATGATGCCGTGTGCGCCGACGCTGTAGAGCGCGGCCGCCGCCAGGATGGCGCCGCGCGGCAAGCCGCCGCCCATGATCGCCGCCGCGGTGAACCAGGGCAGCCCCTCGTAGCAGGCGCCGCAGGCGGCGTTGCCCAGCCAGCCGTTCAGCTTCAGCCGCAGCGGCGGCGCGCTGTAGGCCCAGGCGAGTGCGAGGCCCAGCACGGTGGCGCCGAACGCCCAGGTGCCGAGGGCCGCTGCGAGCGCCAGGGAGAGTACCGTCCACAGGCCGGCCAGGGTGAGCCCGCCGTGGCCGGGCACCCGGCCGGAGGGGATGGCGCGGCCGGGCTCGTTGATGGCGTCCACGTGGCGGTCGTACCAGTCGTTCACCGCCTGGCTGGTGCCGGTGACCAGCGGGCCGCACAGCGCCACGCCGGCGGCAACCAGCATCCAGCGCCCGTGCGCCGGGCGGCCGGCGGAGACCACGCCGCAGCCGAACGCCCACATCGGCGCGAACCAGGTGATCGGCTTGAGCAGCTCCAGGCAGGCGGCGAGGCCCCGGCGGGGTGCGGCAGGTGCGCGGGCGGCGCGCGCTGCTGGGGAGCGGGTGAGGGTAGCGCCGGACATGTCAGTTCTGCTCGTTGGTTGCGAGGTCGCCGAGCCCGTAGCGGCGCAGCTTCACGTACAGGCTCTGGCGCGACAGGCCGAGCATCTCGGCGGCCGAGGCACGGTTGTCGCCGGTCAGCTCGAGCGCCGCCTCGATGCAGAGTTTCTCGATGACGTCCGTCGACTCGCGGACCAGCTCCTTCAGCGAGACGCGGCCGATCAACTCGGTCAGCTGCTCGATGGAGCGGGGCAGGGCGCGTGCAGCGCGGCTTTCCACCTGCAGGCGGGGGCCGATGTTGCGGATGGCGAAGCCGAAGGAGGGCGCGCCGCCGTTGCCGATGGCGACCGCGGAGATCTCGACCTGGGCGGCGGCACCGTCGTCGGTGTGCACGGTGGTGGTGAAGAAGCGCACCGATCCGCGCTGGCGCAGGTTGGTGATCAGCACGTCGAGCTCCACGCCGGAACTGCCGATCCAGCGGTCCAGCGACTCGCCGCGGGCGAGATCCTCGTTGGCCAGGCCTGCGAGTTCCAGGAACGCCGCGTTGGCGGTGAGGATGTTGCCGGCGTTGTCGGTGACCACGAACCCGTCCGGCGCGCTTTCGACCAGCTTGAGCAGCTTGCGCTTAACGTCCGGCACGCTGGCAGACTCGACCGCCGCCGAGATGCGCACCAGGAACAGCGTGGAGTTCTCCTGGCGGAACAGCGAGGCGGCGACCATGACGCCGGTGTTGCCGCGGGCCAGCCGCGCGGGGAACTCTTCGGCGCGGCCGTCGGCGCGGATGGCGGCCAGGTGCGCCTGCACGCTCTCCAGCGTGTCGGCGGCGAAGATCTCGCCGAGCGCCTGGCCGGAGGCCTGGTCGGGACGTGCGCCGAACAGCGCGCGGGCGGCCGGGTTGGCCTCGACCACGCGGTGGCGCACGGTGTCGAGGATCACCACCGCCTCGGACGACATCTGGAACAGCAGCCGGTAGCGCGTCTCCACCTCGCGCATGCGCGAGTAATCGCGTTCGATGGATTCCTGCGCCATCATCAGGCGCTGCTGCAGGGCGGACATCGCGCGCAGGTCGCGCCCGAAAGCCACCATGCGGCCGTTCTGCCCCACCTGCACGGCGCAGTACAGCACCGGCACCGAGCGTCCGTCCGAGGTTGCGTGGTTGATGTGGCGCCATTTCGGCCGCGCGTTGTGCAGGGCGGCGTCGGCCAGCAGGTGGGTGACTTTCGGCCGGCTGTCCGCCACCACGGTGGAGAGCAGCGGCGTGCCGACCCAGGCCGCACTGGTGTCGAGGTCGGCAGAGAGTTCCTCGCTCTGGAAAGCGATGTCGCGGATCGTGCCGTCGCTGTCGACGATGAGCGCCACGTCGGACGCGGTGGCGATGAGGGTGGCCACCGAATGTGCATCGAGCTCGCCGAGCGACGCACCTGGTGAGTCAAAGGTTTTCACGAGGGCAGAGATCCTCCACTGCATGCCCGTTTCCTCGCCTATCCGCGCTGCGTGGGTGTCAGGTGGTCCCGGCCGGACCGCGCGTGTGTTCGGACGCTTGCTGCGCCTTGAAGAGAAGCAAGGCCTTCTTTTTCGAGAAAAAGAAGCAAAAAGCTTTTGCGAGCGCTGTCGCGGACGGTTGAAACGACACGTCTCGACCCGGCACACCCGACGGGAACAAAGATTTCTTGGTTCTTTTTTTCAACAAAGAACCGCTCGCTTGCTTTCGTCACGCCATCAATCCCCGCGCGCACCGCACCGCCTGCAGCCCGTCCAACGCGGTGCCATCCGCCCCCACCATCGCCGCAAGTTCCGGCTGCGCCAGGAACGGCGGCCCGCCGACCAGCACGCCCACTGCCTTGTTGCGCGAGGCGCGGCGCAGTGCACGGATCAGTCCGGGCAGCGCGTCCAGATGCGTGTCGCAGGCGAGCGAGATGCCGACCACGCCGTACCAATCGGCCGCGACGATAGCTTCCAGCGCCGCGCTGGCGGGCATGCTTTCCTGCCGCACCTGCCAGCCGGCGCGGCGGAAGAACTGCGAGACCATCGCCAGGCCGAGTCCGTGCTGTTCGCCCGGCATCTGCGCCAGCAGGATGCTCGGCGCGGCGCCTTGCCGTGCGGAGTCGCCGGCGAACGCGGTGTCGAGCAGGCGCATGACGTTGCCCAGGCGCAGCACGCCCAGGGTGACGTCGGAGAAGCTGCAATCGTCTTCCTCCCACATCACGCCGAGGCGCCGGGCGGCGGGCGTGATCAGGTCCAGGTAGAGCGACTCGATGGGCGTGCCGGCGTCGCGCAGGCCGGCCACGAAGGTGTCGGTGCCGGACTGGCTGCCATAGGCGGCGAGCTGGACCAGGGACTGCACCTGCCCGGCATCGGGGGTGGCGGTGTCGGCAACGGCGCGCGCCAGGCGCGGGCGGCGGGCCTGTAGCAGGCGGGGGATCACCTCGTCCTCCACGGTGCGGGCGAGCACCTTGGCGCGAGCCTGTGCAGGATCCTCGTAGGCCGCCCGCGGCGGGAGTTGGCCGCCGCGCACCAGGCGGACCAGCCGCATCGCGTCGATCTCGGTCCAGCGTGTGTCTGTGGCGGGTTGCTGTCTCACTGGATCTCACCGTGCCTGGTCGGGCGCACCGTTCTGCCCGCCATTGAAGCGGGCTTTTGGTGGAAAGTGTCAAGCTAGATTTACGTAAGGTTTGCTTGACACTCCGTCGATGCGCGTTTTAGCGTCGTCTTCAGAGGCGCAGGTCCCGGCGTGCGGGTGTCAGGCGCCATGGAGACGTCAGACAATGTTCGTCCAGTCCACGGTAGGCCGGCTGATCACCGCCTTCGATACTTGCCCGTTCGGTGCCACCACCGGGCGGCACGTCCATGCCTTCCAGCCCGGGGTGCCGCAGGCCGGCTTCTCTCGGGCCCGCCTGCATCAATCAGGCTTGGTCCGGTCGGATGCCGGGCGTCGCCAGGGCGCCAAGCGGCCGCTCTACACGCCCGACGAGAAGCGCCGCCGGGATGCCTCGCCCTGGACCATGGTGCAGGGCGTGCTGGCCCCGGCGCAGTTCCTGGTCTTCGCCGTCAGCCTGGCGCTGGTGGTGAACTACCTGGTGAGCGGGTCGGGCGGGCAGGCGGCCACCGCCTCGGTCGTGGTCAAGACGCTGGTGCTCTACACCATCATGCTGACCGGCGCGGTGTGGGAGAACGCGATCTTCGGGCAATACCTGTTCGCGCGTGCGTTCTTCTGGGAGGACGCGGTCAGCATGGTGGTGATCGGGCTGCACACCGCCTACCTCGCCGCGCTGTTGTCAGGCGCGCTTGACAGCCACGGCCTGATGCTGCTGGCCCTGGCCGCCTACGCGACTTACCTGGTGAACGCGGTGCAGTTCGTGCTGAAGCTGCGCGCGGCACGGCTGGCCGACCGCGACCCCTGGCACCGCGCGGCGCAGGGGATGCGCGCCTGATGTCGGCCAGCGCGGGCGTGGCGTCGGCTGGCTGCACCGACGCGCCGGTGCTGCGCGAGCGCGGCCAGCGCGAGGTGTTCTGCGGCCTGACCGGCATCATCTGGCTGCACCGCAAGATACAGGACGCGTTCTTCCTGGTGGTGGGCAGCCGCACCTGCGCGCACCTCATACAATCTGCAGCCGGCGTGATGATCTTCGCCGAGCCGCGCTTCGCCACCGCGATCATCGACGAGCGCGACCTCGCTGGCCTCGCCGACGCCAACGACGAACTGGACCGCGTGGTGGGCCAGTTGCTGGCGCGCCGTCCGGAGATAAAGCTGCTGTTCCTGGTTGGCTCCTGCCCGTCCGAGGTGATCAAGCTGGACCTCTCGCGCGCGGCCGAACGGCTGTCGCAGACGCACATGCCGCAGGTGCGCGTGCTGAACTACTCCGGCAGCGGCATCGAGACGACGTTCACACAGGGCGAGGATGCGTGCCTGGCCGCACTCGTGCCGATCATGCCGAAGATGCCGGCGACAACCGCGACATCGCTGCTGGTGGTGGGCGCGTTGGCGGAGGTGGTGGAAGACCAGCTGCGCCGCCTGTTCGACGCGATGGGCATCACCGATGTGAGCTTCATGCCGCCGCGGCGTTCGGTGGACCTGCCGGCGGTGGGGCCGAACACGCGGCTGCTGCTGGCACAACCTTTTCTTGCCGAGACCGCGCGCGCCTTGGAAGCCCGCGGCGCCGTGCGCCTGGCAGCGCCGTTTCCGCTCGGCGCCGAAGGCACCACCGCGTGGCTGCAGGCAGCGGCGAGCGCGTTCGGCGTGCCGCCATCGCGCTTCGAGGCCGCGGTCGGGCCGTCACGCGAGCGGGCAATGCGGGCGCTGGACAAGTTCCGCGGCGAGCTCGCTGGCAAGCGGATCTTCTTCTTCCCCGACAGCCAGCTGGAGATACCGCTGGCAAGATTCGTCGCTCGCGAACTAGGGATGGGCCTGGTCGAGGTCGGCACGCCGTACCTGCACCGCGCGCATCTGGGCGCAGAGCTGGCGCTGCTGCCGCCCGGCACCGCGCTGAGCGAGGGCCAGGACGTGGAGCGCCAGCTGGACCGCTGCCGCAACGCGCGCCCGGACCTGGTGGTGTGCGGGCTGGGTTTGGCAAACCCGCTGGAAAACGAAGGCATCTCGACGAAGTGGTCGATCGAGCTGCTGTTCACGCCGATCCAGGGCTACAACCAGGCGCACGATTTGGCCGAGCTGTTCGCACGGCCGCTGGTGCGCCGCATGAAGCTGGCGGTCTGAACCCGATGCAGTTGACTCTGTGGACCTACGAGGGCCCGCCGCACGTGGGTGCGATGCGCATCGTCACCGCGATGACCGGCGTGCACTACGTGCTGCACGCGCCGCAGGGCGACACCTACGCGGATTTGCTGTTCACCATGATCGAGCGGCGCCGGGCGCGTCCGCCGGTGACCTACACGACGTTTCAGGCGCGCGACCTGGGCGGCGACACCGCCGAGCTGTTCAAGAACGCGGCGCGCGAGGCCTACGAGCGTTTTCAGCCGCAGGCGCTGTTGGTGGGCGCGTCCTGCACCGCCGAGCTGATCCAGGACGATCCCGGCGGCCTGGCGCGCGCGCTGGGCCTGCCGGTGCCGGTGGTGGCGGTGGAACTGCCCGCCTACCAGAAGAAGGAAAACTGGGGCGCGGCCGAGACACTCTACCAGCTGGTGCGCGCCTGCGCAGGGCCGCACGCGCCGGCGCCGGGCGTGGTGCGCCCGCGCGGCGAGCGTCCGCGCTGCAACATCCTCGGTCCGTGCGCACTGGGCTTCCGCCACCGCGACGACGTGCGCGAGATCGGCAAGTTGCTCGGCCAGCTCGGCATCGATGTGAACGTGACCGCGCCGGAGGGAGCGTCACCGGCCGACCTCGCGCGGCTAGGCGACGCGGATTTCAACGTGGTGCTGTACCCCGAAATCGCCGGGCAGGCGGCGGCGTGGTTGCAGCGTACGTTCGGCCAGAAGGCGACGAAGACCGTGCCGATCGGCATCGGTGCCACGCGCGACTTCATCGCCGAAGTGGCGGCACTTGCCGGCATCGACGCGTCTGCGGTGCTGGCTGCGGAGTCCTCGAACCTGCCTTGGTACTCGCGGTCGGTCGACTCGACGTACCTCACCAACAAGCGCGTGTTCATCTTCGGCGACGCCAGCCACGTGGTGGCAGCCGCGCGCGTGGCGAGCGAGGAGATGGGGTTTGCCGTGGCGGGCTTGGGCACCTACAGCCGCGAGTTCGCCCGCGAGGTGCGCGAGGCGGCAAAGCTCTACGGCGTGGACGCGCTGATCACCGACGACTACCTCGAAGTGGAAGCACGCGTCGCCGAGTTGCGGCCGGAGCTGGTGCTGGGCACGCAGATGGAGCGCCACATCGCCAAACGTCTCGGCATCGGCTGCGCGGTGATCTCCGCCCCCGTGCACGTGCAGGATTTCCCGGCTCGCTACTCGCCGCAGATGGGCTTCGAGGGTGCGAACGTGATCTTCGACAGCTGGGTGCACCCGCTGATGATGGGTCTGGAGGAGCACCTGATCACGATGTTCCGTGAAGATTTCGAGTTTTCTGCCGACGCGGCACCATCACATCTGGGCGCCGGCTCGGCAACCAAGCTGCCGGCCGAGTTGCTGCGCGCGGCTAACCCCGAACCGGTCCCGGCGGCATCGGCGGAGACCACGCAGTGGGAAGCCGCCGCCGAGAAGGAACTGGGCAAGATCCCGTTCTTCGTCCGCGGCAAGGTGCGCCGCAACACCGAGCGTTTTGCGGTCGAACGCGGGCTGCCGGTGATCACGCTGGACACGCTCTACGACGCAAAGGCGCATTATGCACGTTGACCGGATCGGCGCGGACGTGACGGGTGGGGCGCCGGCGCGCGCCGCAACGATCGCGCACCTGGACGAGGGGATTGCTTCGTCACGCACTGCGACGACGATGCGGCCGCATGTCGATGGCGCCGCGCCGTTGCGCGTCGTGTTCGTGACGATGGACAGCCACCTGTCGGCCGCGATGTCGCGCGCCGAGCACAAGCTGCGGCAGGAAGTACCCAATTTGCGCGTGACCGTGCACGCTGCCGACGAGTGGGGGTCGGACGACGCCGCACTCGCCGCTTGCCACGCAGACATCGCGCGTGCGGACGTGGTGGTGGCCGCCATGCTGTTCCTCGAAGACCACGTACGCGCGGTGCGACCGGCGCTGCTGGCACGCCGCGACTCGTGCGACGCGATGCTGTGCTGCATGTCGGCCGGCGAGGTCACCAGGCTGACGCGGCTGGGCAAGTTCGACATGAGCCTGGAGGCGACAGGTGCGCTGGCGATGCTGAAGAAGCTGCGCGGCAAGCCGGCTTCCGGCAAGACTGCCGCCGAGGCGTCCAGCGGCCAGGCGCAGATGCGCATGCTGAAGCGCCTGCCGAAGCTGATGCGCTTCATCCCCGGCACCGCCCAGGACGTGCGCGCCTACTTCCTGGCGTTGCAATACTGGCTGGCAGGCTCTGAGGAGAACCTGACCAACCTGGTGCGCATGCTGGTCGAGCGCTACGTGCCGGCGGAGAAGACGTCGCTGCTCGGCCTCAAGAAGACCGAGGCGCCCGTCGAGTACCCGGATGTCGGGCTGTACCACCCGCGTGCCGCCGGCCGGATCGTGACGCGGTTGGGCGACCTGCCGGCCTGGGGTGCCAAGGGCACCGTCGGCGTGTTGCTGCTGCGGTCCTACCTGTTGTCCGGCAACGCCGCGCATTACGACGGCGTGATCGACGCGCTGGAGAAGCGCGGGCTGCGGGTCATACCGGCGTTTGCCAGCGGCCTGGACCAGCGCCCGGCCATCGAGGCGTATTTCACCCGCGACGGCGCGCCCGTGGTGGACGCGGTGGTCTCGCTCACCGGCTTCTCGCTTGTTGGCGGCCCCGCCTACAACGATCGCCAGGCGGCCGAGAACCAGCTCGCAGCACTCGACGTGCCCTACATCACCGCCCACCCCGTCGAGTTCCAGACCGTGGACTCCTGGGAGCGTGACGCGCGCGGCCTGCTGCCGGTGGAGGCGACCATCATGGTGGCGATCCCGGAGCTCGACGGCGGCATCATGCCGATGACGTTCGGCGGCCGCTGCGGACGTGCACAGACTGCCGATCCGTGCCCCGGCTGCGACGGCGCGCGCTGCAGCCGCGACATGATCAGCCACACCGAGCGTGCGACGACCCTTGCGGCACGCGTGGCCGCACTGGTCTCGCTGCGCCGCAAGGCCCGTGCGGAACGGCGCATCGCCGTGGTGCTGTTCAACTTCCCGCCCAACGCCGGTGCCATCGGCACGGCCGCCTACCTGGCCGTGTTCGAATCGCTGTTCAACACGATGGGCGCGTTGCGTGATGCCGGCTACACGCTCGACGTGCCGGACAGCGTGGACGCGCTGCGCACGATGATCCTGACCGGCAACGCCGCACAGCACGGCACGGAAGCCAACGTGGCCGAGCTGATCAGCGTGGACCGCCACGTGGGCGCGCAGAAATGGCTGGGTCAGATCGAGGGCCAGTGGGGAGCAGCACCCGGACGGCAGCTCTCCAACGGCCGCAACATCTTCGTGCTGGGCAGGCATTTCGGCAACCTCTTCGTCGGCCTGCAGCCGGGCTTCGGCTACGAGGGCGACCCGATGCGCCTGCTGTTCGAAGGCAGCTTCGCGCCTACCCACGCGTTTGCCGCGTTCTATCGCTGGATACGCGACGATTTCGGCGCCGACGCGGTGCTGCATTTCGGCACGCACGGCGCGCTGGAGTTCATGCCAGGCAAGCAGACCGGACTTTCGGCCGATTGCTGGCCGGACCGGCTGATTTCGGATTTGCCGAACTTCAACCTCTACGCGTCGAACAACCCGTCCGAAGGGCTGATCGCCAAGCGCCGCGCGTCGGCCACGCTGATCAGCTATCTGACCCCGGCGGTAACAAAGGCGGGACTGTATCGCGGCCTGGCGGACCTGAAGGCGTCGCTGGACCGCTGGCGCGCGATGGAGCCCGATGCGGACGCCGAGCAGCGCTGCATGCTGGCCGAACTGATCCAGGCGCAGGCGGCGTCGGTGGATTTGGCGCAGAGCAAGCCTGCGTGGCGAGACGAAGAAGCGGGTGACGAGGAAGTGGAGAGTGACGGAGTGCGTCACGGCACAGCAGCTGCGCACATCGACCGCCTCGCAACCACGTTGCTGGAACTGGAATACACGCTGATTCCCGATGGCCTGCACGTGATCGGTTCGCCGCCGCACGAGTCAG
>CAXUIR010000036.1:10327-12101 GCA_964251005.1 uncultured Acetobacteraceae bacterium
CATCACCGACCCCGCCGAACGCGCGCGCGTCGACGCGCTGCTGGCCCCCGCCTACGAACTGCCGGCGATCATCCACGCGCTCGACGCCCGCTACGTCAAACCCGCGCCCGGTGGCGACCTTATGCGCACGACGGAGATCCTGCCGACGGGACGCAACCTGCACGGCTTCGACCCCTTCCGCCTGCCCAGCCTATTCGCCATGCAGGACGGCGCACGCCAGGCCGCACGCCTGCTCGCGCGCCACGCCGCCGACGGCAACGGTTTTCCGCAGACCGTGGCGATGGTGTTGTGGGGCACCGACAATTTGAAGACCGAAGGCGGCCCGATCGCGCAGGCGTTGTGGCTGATGGGTGCCGCCCCACGCTTCGACAGCTACGGCCGGCTGTGCGGCGCGCAACTCACGCCGCTGTCCGAACTCGGCCGCCCGCGCGTCGACGTGGTGCTGACCCTGTCAGGCATCTTCCGCGACCTGCTGCCGCTGCAGACCAAGCTGCTGGCCGAGGCGGCCTTGCTGGCGGCCAGCGCCGCCGAGCCGTTGGAGCAGAACCACATTCGCCGCCACGCGCTGGCCTTTATCGCCAGCCACGGCGGCGAGATGGCGCAGGCGGCGCTGCGCGTGTTCGGCAACGCTGACGGCGCCTACGGTGCCAACGTCAACACCATGGTCGGCAGCGGCGTGTGGACCGACGAGGACGAGCTGGCCGACGCCTACGTCAACCGCAAGGGGTTCGCCTACGGCACGGATGGCCGGCCGCAGAAGCAGACCGCATTGCTCGGGCAGATCCTGCAGAAGGTCGACATCACCTACCAGAACCTCGACTCGATCGACCTCGGCGTCACCACCGTGGACCACTACTTCGACACGCTCGGCGGCATCACCCGCGCGGTCCGGCGCGCCCGCGGCGGCACCACCGCCACCGTCTACATCGGCGACCAGACTCGCGGCGACGGCGCCGTGCGCACACTATCCGAGCAGGTGACGCTGGAGACGCGCACGCGCGCGCTCAACCCGAAATGGTACGAGGGGCTGCTCAAGCACGGCTACGAAGGGGTGCGCGAGATCGACGTGCACGTGACCAACACGCTCGGCTGGTCGGCGACCACCGGTGAGGTTTCTCCCTGGGTGTATCAGAAGCTTGCAGAAACGTACATGCTCGACGATGGTATGCGGGACCGGCTGGCAGCGCTCAACCCGGCCGCCTCGCTGAAGATCGCCAACCGGCTGATCGAGGCGAGCGACCGCAACTACTGGTCGCCGGATGCCGACACGCTGGACGCGCTGCGGCGCGCCGGCGAGGAACTGGAAGACCGGCTCGAAGGTGTCGGTCCGAACATGGGTGTGGAGATGGCAGCATGAGCGAGACCCTGGCGCGCCCGAAGAACAATCTGCTGCCGAAAAAGGGGGATGGCGAGGGCAGCGTGCAGGTGCAGCTCGACCCCAACCTGAAGATCGGCACGGCGAAGGTGTTTGCCGTCTACGGCAAGGGCGGCATCGGCAAGAGCACCACGTCGTCCAACCTCTCCGTGGCGTTCAGCAAGCTTGGCAAGCGCGTGCTGCAGATCGGTTGCGACCCGAAGCACGATTCCACCTTCACGCTGACCAAGCACTTGCAGCCCACCGTCATCGACGTGCTCGAGACGGTGAACTTCCACTCCGAAGAACTCCGCGTCGAGGACTTCGTCTTTCAGGGCTATAACGGCGTCATGTGCGTCGAAGCCGGCGGCCCGCCGGCCGGCACCGGTTGCGGCGGCTACGTGGTCGGCCAGACGGTGA
>CAXUIR010000037.1:0-12098 GCA_964251005.1 uncultured Acetobacteraceae bacterium
AACCTGGCCATCGCCGCCGCGCCGCCGGCGATGGCCAGGTTGGTGGCGCCCCCGCTCTGCCTGGTTGGCGGCGGACGGAGCGGCTTGGCACATTCGGGACAGATGAAGTCCTCGCCAAGCCTGACCTCGATGTCCTGCCGTCCGGCGGCTAGCGAGCAGTAATCCTGGTTCGTGCAGCGTCCGCGCGTGTAAGCCATGACGTTCTACCTGACCAATGCTGGTTGTGCGCGAGGCTGCGCCTGCGCCGCATTGATAAATATACGTAATGTTTTGCCGACTAGCAAGCCGTTGGCGGTGGGCCGTAACGTCGGACGCTGAAAGGAAGGCAAGCGGTTCTTTTTTGAAAAAAAGAACCAAAAAACTTTTGTTTCCTTGAGCGCTTGCTGGGGAATCTTTGCGACTACTGGGACCAGACACTTCCTGCTGTATTCAGTGTCCGTTTCAGAAGACGGCCTGGTAAGTCAAATGCCGTATTTTCCAGCAACAATGCGGATCGCCTGGCGACGCCATCGGTCCGAGCGCCGAGCCGATACTCCGGTGGCTATGAGCGCCGGAGCGTCATGCCGAGCATGCTCTTCAGCCTCACTGCGTGTAGCACGCTTCGCATGACGGAACCGCGCCAGCTGGCCGCCAGGGCAGCTTTCAGACCGACTCCGCAAAAAGCCGGCCTTAACTTTCTTGCCTAACGCGCACGGAGACATGTGGCGGAATGCTCGTCCACCAAGCCGGGCGCCTGCAGGGAGGCGGAGACGATCGTGGGTCCCACGAAACGGAAGCCGTGCGCCCCCAGGTCCGGACCGATCCGGTCGGACGGCGCATCGCGGGCGGGTAGGGGCTCATTGTCGGCGCGCGTGACCGCCGGCGCCGTCCATGAACCCCAGAGATACGCCGCGAACGACCCGGCCTCGCTGCACCACGAGGCACGCGCGAGCGTTGCCGGCCACGGATTCGATCGTGCCGCGGTGGCGGACGATGCCGGCGCCGCCCAGCAACGCGTCCACCCGCGCGTCGTCGAAGCGCGCCACCAGCGACGGGTCAAACCCGTCGAAGGCCGCGCGGTAGGCAGCCCGCTTGCGCAGGATGGTCTCCCTACTCAGCCCGGCCTGGGCGCCCTCCAGAACCAGCAACTCGAACAGCATGCGGTCGTCGGTCTGCTTGGTGCCCCACTCGGCGTCGTGGTAGCTGATCGAGCGTTCGCGCAGCGCCCACCTGCAGCGCGGCTTGCACTCCGGGGTCTGGGTCACACGCTACATGTCCGCCATCCTGCCTGATCCGTCGCTCGCGCGACATGACGCAAGACGCTCGTGGCGGACCGGGCTGCCAGCGCGATGCTGATCCTGGCCATCGCCATTCTCGGGCTGGTGGTCGTCGTCGGTGGCTGGCTCGGGTCGCTCTACTTGTTCGTCGACACACCGCCGGCCCGTCTGCACTGGCCAGGTGTGGCCCATGGTGCGGCCGGGCTGACAGGGTTCGTGGTGCTGGCCGCCGCCTTGCGCGCAGGGCCGTCCGCCCACGCGGTGCGCATGGGCGCGGGCGGTTTCGGCCTGTTTTCCGGCGCGCTGGTCGCCGGTGCCCTGCTCGCCGGCGCCGCCATCCTGCTGACCCATCTGCGCGGCCGGCGGGTGCCCACCGCGCTGGTCGCGGCGCACGGCTTGCTGGGCATCAGCGGCTACACCCTGCTGGTCACCTACATGACGATGCTGCGCTAACGCCGCCAGCTCAGGTCGTCGAGGATGCGAGCCAACGAAGCCAGACGCGCGCTACCGGCTGACGACAGAAGGTGAGCTACCTTCCTACGGTGTAGTAATCGGCCGGCGTGGTTCCCGGTCGGACGGTGCGGTCTTCCATGGCGCTGCATCGTCTCTTCCTCCTCCTGCAGGCGACCCAGGCGGCTATGTTGTGGCTGCACGATGGTGCTGGTCGCCAAACTGATCGAGGCAAGCAACACCATCGACAAGGTTACCGAACGCCGGCCTGCGCCGCGGCGCGCACGTCCATCCCCGCTCGAGATACGCCATGGAGACCCTTGTCAGCAGGTTTGCCGGTGCCTGTTTCGGCAGAACCGGGCCTGCCGGGATCGAGTCCAGCGGCCGAAACGCTCGTGTGGCCAGGAGCGCTCACGGCACTTACTGGAACAGAGGAAGCAAGCACTTCTTTTTCGAGAAAAAGAAGCAAAAAGCTTTTGCGAGCGCTGTCGCGGACGGTTGAAACACGACGCATCAACCAACGTGCACTCGAAGGAACGAAGTTTTTGGTTCTTCTTTTCAAAAAAGAACTGCTTGCCTTACCTCCTATGACGTTCGAGAATCCGCTTGTCGTTCCATCCCTCCGCGACTGTCCTGACGGTTTCTGCCGGTGGATGACGCGGGCCGCGGTTGTCCCCACATGCCTGAGATGAAATCCAAGGTAGCCGTCATGTCGCTCGTCTCCGGCATCGCACTGAGCGCGTGTTCCGTCTTCGGCGTCCGTTCGGCAACCGAGGAGCCACACTACGTCGTGGTGCAGGCGGCAGGTCCGCTGGAAATCCGACAATACGACGCGAGGCTAGCCGCCGAGACCGAGGTGACGGGAAGCGAGTACGCCGCCCGCGGCGACGGATTCCGGCGTCTCGCCCGCTACATCTTCGGTGCGAACACCGGCCGGGGCAGCATCGCGATGACCGCGCCGGTGTCGCAGGAAGGCGGCTCCCACACGATCGCGATGACGGCGCCGGTGGGGCAGGAGCAGTCTGCACCCGGCGTGTGGCGCATCCGGTTCTTCATGCCGGCCAAATACACCGAGGCCACCCTGCCGCACCCGACCGACCCCGCGGTCAGGATCGTCACCGTTCCGGCGCAGACCTACGGTGTCTACCGCTACACCGGTTCGACGTCGCCGTCTGCCACGGCCGACGCGGATCGCCAACTGCTGCAACGTGTTGCCGGCACCGGCTACGTGCCGTCTGGCCAGCCGGTCGCCTGGTTCTACGATCCGCCTTGGACGTTGCCCTTCCTGCGCCGGAACGAAGCGGCAGTGGTGGTTGCCAAGGCACATGGCGGGTCCGAAGCCGGCAAGCCCTGACTTCGTCGAGCACGGCTGCTGATGCACGGTCTGGTACGCTTTGGATGGCTGCTACGAAGGCAGGGCAAGCGGTTCTTTTTTGAAAAAAAGAACCAAAAAACTTTTGTTCTCGTCAGGTGTGCTTTGGTGAAGCGGGGTGTTCAGTCATGCGCGGCAGCGCTGACGGAACCTGCTCGACAGGAAGAGTGCTGCTTCTTGTGATGTATGAGCGGCTTGCACAAGACGTTCGCAACAATGGATGAAAGACATGCAGTTCGAAGGCGGATGCCAGTGTGGCCGGGTGCGGTACCGCGCGGACGGACCGGTTGAATTGTCGAGCATCTGCTACTGTCGCATGTGCCAGCGAGCGTCCGGCGGACCTTTCATGGTCTTCGTCCGGTTCCCGGCGAACGCGGTCACCTGGTCGGTGCAGCCCGAGACGTTCGCCAGCTCGAACTTCGTCGAGCGCGGCTTCTGCAAGTCGTGCGGAACGCCTCTGACCTACCGGATGATCAACGGCTCGAACATCAGTCTCACGCTAAACAGTTTGGATGATCCAATGATTATGCCGTCGCCCACAGCAAGCTTCGTGACGGAACAGCAGGCGGCTTGGCTGTCGAACCTCAATTGTCTCCACCGCGAAGAGGGAGACCTGACAACGTCTCCCGGTTTTGAAAGCCACCAGAGTTCGTGAGCGCGAGATGACGCGCCTGCACCGTTCGTGGAACACAGCGCACCGGACTGCCACATGGGTGGCCTGAACCTTCACCGGCAGCAAGCAAGGCAAGCAGTTCTTTTTTAAAAACGAACTAACACTCGCGCCACTTGAGAAGCCGGTGAATGGCCCGAAAACCACCAGCATCACGCGCGAGTCGACGGACTGGAGTTCCGGCGTCTCAAGTGAACGAAGTCAAAAACTTTCATTCTCTGAGTACACGCTGCGGGAGGATCCGCTACAGCCGAGACAAAAGTTTTTTGCTGCTTTGCTTTAAAGAAGCAGGCCTTGCTTTCTCGCCTCCGGTCAGTCCTTCAGCTCGCTGGTGCTACGCGCTGCCGCCGGCAGCTTCGCGCGCAGCCGCCGTATGCGCCGCGCGTCGCTGTCCAGCACGCGGAACTCCGCGCCGGAGACGTGGCTGATCACCTCGCCGCGCGCCGGCACCCGCCCGGCAATCGTGAAGATCAGCCCGCCGATCGTGTCGACGTCGGCCTCGCGCTCCTCCTCGGTCAGGATCTTGCCGAGCCGGGCTTCGAAATCCTCCACTTTCATCCGCGCGTCGAGGTCCAGCGTGCCGTCGGCGCGCTCCGTCACCATCGGCGCGTCCTGTTCGTCGTGCTCGTCGGCGATGTCGCCCACGATCGTCTCGACCAGGTCCTCGATGGTCAGCAGTCCGTCGCTGCCGCCATACTCGTCCACTACCAATGCCAGGTGCACCCGCGCCACGCGCATCTGCAGCAGCAGGTCCAGCACCGGAATTTGCGGCGCCACCATCAGCGGGCGCCGCAGGACGGTTTCCAGGCGGAACGCGTCGGGCGTGCCGTCCCAGGCGAAGACGTCCTTGATGTGGACCATGCCGACGACGTCGTCGAGCTGCTCGCGGTAGACCGGCATGCGGCTGTGGCCCTCGCGGCGGATCAGCTCGACGGCCTGTTCCCAGGTGAGGTCCACCGGCATCGCCACGATGTCGGCGCGCGGCACCATCACGTCGTCGGCGGTGGCGCCGCGCAGGCGCAGCACGTTGGCGATCAGCGCGCGCTCCTGGCGGTCGAGGTCGGGCGTTTGCCCATCGGCCTCGCCGGCGTCCGCGGCTTCCTGCACCAGCTCGGCGATGCTCTCGCGCACGCCGTGGTCGCGCCTGACACGGTTGCCGAGAATGCTGCTGATGCGGTTTAGCAACGTGCTGCCGGAGGCTTCGCTCATCAGGAAGCAAGGCCTTCTTTTTCGCGTGTCCGTTCGAAAAGCCGCCCTGGCGGCCACCTGACATGCGTGTCCTCCGATGCTGTGCTCATGGCCACAAGAGGATCGCTCCGGCGGCCCGGACCAATGGCGCAGCCGAGGCAATCCGCTCCGGTGCTCGAGAACCTACGCCAGCCGACTTCCCAAGCCGACTTATGAAACAGACACCGAAAAACAAACAAAAAAAGGCGTTGTTCCTGGAGTACACGCCAGCCGAAGCAGTCCAACCCAAGGAAGCAAAAGCTTTTTGGTTCTTTTTCTCGAAAAAGAACATGCTTACTTTCTTTTCCAAGGATTCGGCACGCCAATACTGTGCAGGATCCGCGCCTCCGCCATCTCCATCCGCCGCGCCTCGCCGACGCCGTGATGATCATGCCCGCGCAAGTGCAGCGCGCCGTGCACCACAAGGTGCGCCAGGTGGTGCGCCGCCGGGCGGCCGGCCGCCTTGGCCTCGCGCCGCACCGTGCCAAGCGCCAGCACGATGTCGCCGCCCAGGAAGCCTGCTGCCGGCGCCATGTCGAAGGTCAGCACGTTGGTGGGCCTGTTGCGGCGGCGGTGCAGCGCGTTGAGGTGTTTTACCTCGCGGTCGGAGGACAGCACCACGGTGCCGGCGCCCCCGGCGGCCACCGCGGCGCGCACGGCCAGCCGCTCAGCGCCGCGCACCAGGCGCCGCCAGCCGGCATCGAGCACCATCACCGTCGGCTGGGTGGCCGTCATGCTCCGGAACCCCGCTCGCGCGGGGCCGGCGTGTTCCGGCTCTCCGGCAGCCTGGTCAGGTGGGGGCATCGCTCTCCCGGCGGGCGCGGCTGCGCGTGGTCTCTCGGGCGGCCGCCGCGCGCTGATCATAGGCGTCGACGATGCGGCCGACCAGGGGGTGGCGCACCACGTCGCGCACGCCGAAGCGGGCGAAGCCGATGCCTTGCACGCCCTCCAGCGTCTCCACCGCGTCGCGCAGGCCGCTGCGCACGCCGCCCGGCAGGTCGATCTGCGTGAGGTCGCCGGTGATGACCATGCGGGTGCCCTCGCCCATGCGGGTGAGGAACATCTTCATCTGCGCCTCGGTGGTGTTCTGCGCCTCGTCGAGGATGACGAAGGCGTGGGCGAGCGTGCGGCCGCGCATGAAGGCCAGCGGCGCCACCTCGATCTCGCCGGTGCCCATGCGGCGGATCACCTGGTCGCCGGGCATCATGTCGTGCAGCGCGTCGTAGAGCGGGCGCAGGTACGGGTCGATCTTCTCCTTCAGGTCGCCCGGCAGGAAGCCCAGGCGCTCACCGGCCTCGACCGCGGGCCGGCACAGCACGATGCGTTCGACGCGGCCGGCCAGCAGCATGGCCACCGCCTGCGCCACCGCCAGGTAGGTCTTGCCGGTGCCGGCCGGGCCCAGCGCGAACACCATCTCCTGGCGGGACAGCGTCTCCATGTAGGCCTGCTGCCCGGGCGAGCGCGGACCCACCGCGCCTCGCCGCGTGCGGATCGAGGGCAGGTCGGAGAGCGGCAGGCGCGGGTCCTCGTCAGCCGCGCGGTGGAGCATGCGGATGGCGGCGTCCACGTCGCCGGTGGCAACCCCCTCGCCCTTCTCCAGGCGCTTCCACAACCCGGTCAGCGCCGCCTGCGCCGCTTCCACCCGCTCGGGCGCCCCGCTTATGGCTACCCGGTTGCCGCGGCATGCGAGGCGCACGCCGAACCCCTGTTCCAGCCGCACCAGGTGCCGATCATGATCGCCGAGCAGCAATGGCAGCAGGGCGTTGTCGTTGAAGTTGATGGTGACAGCCTTGCCAGGGGCGGCTGTCTCAACAAGCCGGGGGGCGGGGGACAGTTGGGTCAAGCGCAGGCCTTCTCCTTGAGGGTTGCTCCGGACAGTGAGTTGGTGTGCGCAGCCTCGATGCACACCGGGATCTCCTGGCCGACCAGCGTTGCGGGTCCCACCAGGTGAACGGGTTGAAGGTATGGCGAGCGGCCCGCGATCTGGCCTGGGTGGCGGCCGGCGCCGGTGATGAGCACCGGCAGGGTCAGGCCAACGCAGCGCGCGTTGAACTGGGCCTGCTGGGTGCGCAGCAAATCCTGCAGGGCGTAGAGGCGGCGATCCTTTTCGGCTTCCGGCACCTGGCCCGGGGCGCCTGCGGCCGGCGTGCCGGGACGCGGGGAGTATTTGAAGCTGAACGCCTGGGCGAGACCGACGGCGCGGATCAGCTCGAGCGTCGCTTCGAAATCGGCCGCCGTCTCGCCGGGGTGGCCGACGATGAAGTCGGACGAAAAGGCGAGGTCGGGGCGGGCGGCGCGCAGGCGGTCGACCAGGGCGAGGTAGTCGGCGGCGGTGTGGCGGCGGTTCATCGCGGCGAGCAGGCGGTCGGAGCCGGACTGCACGGGCAAATGCAGGAACGGCATCACCTTGCCCACCTCGGCGTGGGCGGCGATCAGGTCGTCGTCCATGTCGCGCGGGTGGGACGTGGTGTAGCGCAGGCGGGCGAGGCCGGGGATCTCGGCCAGCGCGCGCAGCAGCCAGCCGAGCGTGCGTGGGGCGCCGTCCGGGCCGGCGCCGTGCCAGGCGTTGACGTTCTGGCCCAGCAGGGTGACTTCGCGCACGCCGCTGGCGGCCATGCGGGTGGCTTCGGCAAGGATGGCGGCGGCAGGGCGGCTGGCCTCGGCGCCGCGAGTGTAGGGAACGACGCAGAAGCTGCAGAACTTGTCGCAGCCTTCCTGGATGGTGAGGAAGGCGGTGTGCTTGCCGAAGGGCTGGGCGGCGGCGGCGTCCGGCAGGTGGTCGAACTTGGACTCCGGCGGGAAGTCGGTGTCGATGACGGCGCCGGCGGCGCGGCTGGCCTGAGCCACCATCTCCGGCAGGCGGTGGTAGGTCTGCGGGCCGAGCACGATGTCCACGTAAGGGGCGCGGGCGAGGATCTCCGCACCTTCGGCCTGGGCGACGCAGCCGGCGACGGCGAGGATGGTGGGCTGACCGGCCGCCTCTCGCGCGGCCTTGATCACGCGCAGGCGGCCGAGCTCGGAGAACACCTTTTCTGTGGCGCGGTCGCGGATGTGGCAGGTGTTGAGGATGACCATGTCGGCTTCCTCCGGCGTGGGCGTCGGGGCGTAGCCGATGGGGGCCAGGACGTCGGCCATGCGCGCGGAGTCATACACGTTCATCTGGCAGCCCCAGGTGATGACGTGCAGGCGTTTGGCGTGGGTGGGCATGGAACTGGGCTCCGGCTCTGTCCCGCTTGTAGCGGGAGCGAGCGGAGAGATCACGGCAGGGGCGTGCGGCGTCAATAGTTTCCCGGGCGGGTGCTGGGGGACGCTGGCATGGCTGGCTCCGTGTCTTGGCGGCAGAGTGGCTGATCGTTCCGAGTCTGGGTCAAGTGAAGAAACCGCGATGCGGCTGGGCTGCGAACGGTAGAATTCATTGCGAGCCGGTCAGCTTGATGGGCGAGAACAGGAGTGGTCACATCAGCCATAGCCAGCGGTGGTAAAGACACGCCGGCCGTCAGTCCGCCCCTCGCGCGCAAGATAAAACCTCAAACATCAGCCTCGAAGCCGAACGAAAACAAAATCTTTTTGGTTCTTTTTTCCAAAAAAGAACCGCTTGCTCTCTACCTCTCAGGCAAAGGCCGCCGTGCCCACCTGCTCCGCCGCCACGCTTTCCATAGGCTCGGCCGGCCGGTTCTGCCGCAGCACTGCGGCCCCGTCAGCCACCACTTGCCAGCACGCCTGGCTCAGCGCCTTGCGGGACTCGAAATTCGCCGGGTCCATCGGCGTGTGGAACAGCAGCGTCACGCGCTTGCCGTGCCATTGCGTCAGGCGCCAGACGTGCGGGGCCAGTTCCATGTCGCCATACCAGGCGAACACCGTGCGGCTGCCGCGGCCGACCGGCAGGCCGGCTAGCCGGTCGTAGACGACAGAGACGGGCTGGATCAGCGGCTTGTCCTCGCCGTAGGCGGCGGCGAAAAATGACGAGTGGAACGGCAGCACGCGCGAGCCGTCGGAGCTGGTGCCCTCGGGGAACAGGATCAGGTCGTCGCCGGCGGCCAGGCGCTCGCGCATCTGGTCGCGTTCGCGGCCGATGCCCTTGCGGGAGCGGCTGACGAAAACGGTGCGGCCGAGCCGGGCGATGGTGCCGACGATCGGCCAGCCAGCCACGTCGTCCTTGGAGACGAAGCAGGCGCGCAGCGTGCCGCCGATGGCCGGTATGTCGAGCCAGGAGGCGTGGTTGCAGACGTAGATCAACGGGCGGCTGCCGGGTTGGCGGCCGGTGGCCGGCGCCGCGCCGATCACCCGCACCTGCAACCCGATCAGCCGCGCCACGGTGTGCCAGTAGAACCGCGCAAAACCGACGCGCCCTGGTGCGGCCAGCGCGAGCAACATCCCCTGGATTACGCAGCACGGCGGGGTGAGCAGCGCCACCCAGAAGATGCGGCGGGCAGCACGCAGCCTTCGCAGCGCGCGGTGCTGCCGGGGCATGGCCGCGCCTGCCTCGCCGAGGGTGGCTACGGGGCGCGCGTCGCCGCGCAGGATGGGGTTCAACCGTGTCATGCGTGGGTCAACCTAGGGCGGGTGACGCTGTCATGCGACCGCGGATGCGTGACATTTGTCGGTCGTTGCGGTGCGGAGCAAGAAAGCAAGCAGTTCTTTTTTGAAAAAAAGAACCAAAAAACTTTTGCTTCCGCTGTCGCGCGCTCGCCGGACAGAACCGCGACAGCCGCGACAAAGCTTTTTGCTTCTTTTTCTCGAAAAAGAAGGCCTTGCCTAGCCTCTCAGGCGCGTTTGCGCTGCTTGGGCGGCGTGGTGCTCCCCAGCAGCGGCGCCAGGAAACGCCCGGTGTGGCTGGCCGCCATGCCGGCCACCGCCTCCGGCGTGCCCTCGGCCACGATGCGCCCGCCGCCGTCGCCGCCTTCGGGTCCCATGTCGATCACCCAGTCGGCGGTCTTGATGACCTCCAGGTTGTGCTCGATCACCACCACCGTGTTGCCCTGGTCCACCAGCGCGTGCAGCACTTCGAGCAGCTTCGCCGTGTCCTCGAAATGCAGGCCAGTGGTGGGCTCGTCGAGGATGTACAGCGTGCGCCCGGTGGCGCGCCTGGCCAGTTCCTTCGCCAGCTTGATGCGCTGCGCCTCGCCGCCGGACAGCGTGGTCGATTGCTGGCCCAGGCTGACGTAGCCAAGCCCAACGCGCTGCAGGATGCTCAGCCGGTCGTTGATGCGGCCGACGGCAGAGAACAGCGGCTGCGCCTCGTCCACCGTCATCGCCAGGATCTCGGCGATCGAGTGGCCGCGAAACTTCACCTCCAGCGTCTCGCGGTTGTAGCGGGCGCCCTTGCAGGTGTCGCAGGTGACGAAGACGTCGGGCAGGAAGTGCATCTCGATCTTCAGCACGCCGTCGCCCTGGCAGGCCTCGCAGCGGCCGCCCTTCACGTTGAAGCTGAAGCGGCCGGATTTGTAGCCGCGCAGCCGGCTCTCCGGCAGCTCGGCGAACCAGTCGCGGATCGGCGCGAACAGGTCGGTGTAGGTGGCCGGGTTGCTGCGCGGGGTGCGGCCGATCGGCGACTGGTCGATGTCGATGATCTTGTCGAGCTCGTTCAGACCGTCGATGCGGGTGTGGACGGACGGTACCTCGCCGGAGCTCATCAGCCGGCGCGAGGCCGCCTTGTACAGCGTGTCGATCACCAGGGTGGACTTGCCGCCGCCGGAGACGCCGGTGACGCAGGTGAAGGTGCCGAGCGGGAAGCTGGCGGAGACGTTCTTCAAATTGTGGCCGGTGGCACCCACGACGGTGAGCAGGCGCTTGGGGTTGTACGGACGTCGACGGGCGGGGACCTCGATCCGGCGGCGGCCGCTGAGGTAGTCGCCGGTGAGCGAAGCGGGGTTTGCGGCCACCTCGGCCGGCGTGCCGCGGGCGATGACGTGGCCGCCGTTGCGCCCGGCCCGCGGGCCCATGTCGATCAGGTAGTCGGCCTGGCGGATGGCGTCCTCGTCGTGCTCGACCACCAGCACGGTGTTGCCGAGCGATTTGAGGCGCTTGAGCGTGCCGAGCAGACGCTCGTTGTCGCGCTGGTGCAGGCCGATGGAAGGCTCGTCCAATACGTAAAGCACGCCAGTCAGCCCGCTGCCGATCTGGCTGGCGAGCCGGATGCGCTGGCTCTCGCCGCCGGACAGGGTGGTCGAGCCGCGCGAGAGGCTGAGGTAGTCGAGCCCCACGTCGACGAGGAACTGCAGGCGCTCGACGATCTCGCGCAGGATGCGCCGGGCGATCTCTGCGCGCTGCGGGGTCAGCGTGGCTTCGACGCCGCGGAACCACTCCAGCGCGTGGCGGATGGACAGGTCGGAGGCCTCGGCGATGGTCTGACGATCCACCTTCACGGCCAGCGCTTCGGGCTTGAGGCGGGCGCCGTGGCAGACTTCGCAGGGCTTCTCCGCCTGGTAGCGGCTCATCTCCTCGCGCGCCCAGGCGCTGTCGGTCTCGCGGTAGCGGCGTTCAAGATTTTTCAGCACGCCTTCGAACGGCTTGTTAACCGAGTAGGCGCGCGCGCTGTCCTTGTAGGTCATCTCCACCGGCGTGCTGCCGGTGCCGTGGAGGATGGCGTCACGCACCGGCTCCGGCAATTCGGCCCAGGGGGTGCGGGTGGTGACCTTGAAGTGGCGCGCCAGGCTCTGCAGAGTCTGGTCGAAATACGGGCTCATCGCACCGGTCCACGGGGCGATGGCACCTTCGGCCAGAGAGCGGCGTTCGTCGGGGACCACCATGGCGGGGTCGAAGAAGGTTTCCATCCCAAGCCCGTCGCAGGCGGGGCAGGCGCCGTGCGGGCTGTTGAAGCTGAACAGCCGCGGCTCGATGTCCTCGATGGTGAAGCCGCTGACCGGGCAGGCGAAGCGCGAGGAGAACACGGTGCGGGCCTGGCTGTCGGCGTCTTCGGCGTAGACGATGCCGTCCGGGACCATGCCGAGGCCGGTCTCGAAACTGTCGGCCAGGCGTTGCTCGGCGCCGGCGCGCACCACGATGCGGTCCACCACGGCTTCGACCGTGTGCTTGGTCTTGCGGTTCAGCGCCGGCACCTCGGCGACGTCGTAGAGCGTGCCGTCCACCTTGGCGCGGGTGAAGCCGCGGCGCTGCAGCTCGG